>JAYTXS010000229.1:0-15280 GCA_043742845.1 Gammaproteobacteria bacterium | reverse complement strand
TTTACGCAGCCCACTCGCGCCAGGCGCGCATCAGCGGGAAATACAAACCCAGGCGAACGGGTTCTGGACCCAATCTCTGCGCCAGCAAGGCATAGCGCTGCAACTGGGCTCGATAGCGCACCACCTCACGATCGAGGAACTCTTCCATATCACCGCCCAAGTGCTGGCTGGTTTTGTAGTCGATTACCCAGCGCACTCCATCCTCATCGACGAAACTCCGATCGAATACGACGCGCGCCACTTCCACCCCGGCCTCGTCTCCCGCCGACATCGTCCCCTGCAAACGACCGGACAATGCATGCTCACGCATATCTTCCCTCGCCTTCTTGAGTATCCAGCGGCCACGCGGATCTCTGTGCACGGCTAGCAGTGCCTCCACGACGCGAGAAGCAGCAGCTTGTAGGCGTTCAGCGGGCACGCCGTGCAGGGCCAACCAGCGTTCATAGTGCGCATGGCGTTCACGTATGGCCTGCTCGTTGCTGGTCGCCGCATCCATCGCCTGTAGTTCTGCGTGCACCAGCGTGCCAACGCGGCGCGCCGTCTCACCTGCCCAGTCGAATGCCGGCCACGGCTCTTGCAAGGTCAGAGATGGCGTGATCGCATCGGCCGCCGGCGAATCCGCATCGAGCCGTGGGCTCCACTCACGCGGCACCCTAGAGATGGGCCCGCCTCGCGGTGCACCCAGACCCCTTTCCTGCGGCGCCCCGCTTATCTGTGGTACGGCAAAATCCGCACCCGCCACCGGCCACAAGACGGCCAGTAGGCTGCCCGCGCGCGGCGACCACGCGTCGGCGGACGATGGCGCATCCACCCCTTGCTCGGTCTCTTCCACGCCACCGATCTGAGCAGTCAATTTGAGCTGCCACTTCGCGCGCGTGCAGGCTACATACAACAGTCGCTGCGCCTCCAGTGCAGCCGCATCGCGCAGCTGGTGGCGTAAGAATTCGAACAACCGGTCGCCGTCGGCGCCGACTGCCGGCCGCGCCGCCATCACCATGCCGTCGCGGCCCGCACGCGCAAATTGATGCGACAACAACAACTGGTCGCGGCCGAGAGGAACGTAGCGATCGAGCGCGGGCACGACCACCATGTCGAATTCCAGTCCCTTCGCCTTGTGGATCGTCATGATCTCCACATTGCCCGCCGCGCCGTGATCGGCGTACAAATCCGCAAAGCCTCCCGGCAACTCTGCGGCATCGGGCAGACCGCGCTGCTCCAACTCGCGCAGGCGCGCGAACGCCGCACTTGCAAGTTCGAGATCCTGGGGTCCAGCGGCGCTGCTTGCCCCGCCCAGCTCGAGCCATGTGCGTTCCACCCAGCGCGCAATCGATGTGTCGTTGCGCACGCGAAAGGCGGCCTCGAAAATCGAGCGCAGCCGGCGGCAGCGGGCGCTGCCATCTTCGCTCAGCCGCGCCACAATAGCCTCATCCGACAACGCTCCCCAAATCAACGGTGCACCACGGGAAATCACCAGTAGGTCGGCCAGCGTAAGACCCGCCCACGGTGCTCGCAGCACCGCCAGCCACGCCGTGCGGTCGCCGAGATGCAGCAGCGCGCAAAGCAGCATGATGACATCGCGCACCACGCCGCGATCTTGCAGCGGCTCGATTTCCACCGCCCTAAACATGACACCCTGCGTACGCAAGGCAGCCGCGATTTCGCGCGCATGCGTTCTGGCCCGCACCAGTACGGCAATATGCCAGTCAGGATGCCGTGAGCATTGCGCGGCGATCATCTCGGCAATGGCCGCCGATTCTTGCGCGCGGGTAGCGAATCCGCGCAGTTCCACTCCGGCATCGGCGCTCATCGAGGCGGCTGAATCGGCGAGTGCCGCTGCGCTCGGGCGAAATGCGATGGCTCCGCGATCGCGATCGTCGAGGCGCGGCAATATGCGTGAAAAGCAGCCGTTCACCCAGTCCACTACGGGTCGCGCGGAGCGGAAATTGTCGCGCAATCGCTGCACGTCGAAACGCAACTCGCCGATTCCGTCCTCAGCCAGCTCCAGAAACGCCCGAACCTCCGCCTGTCGAAAGCCGTAAATCGATTGCATCGGATCGCCCACGCAAAACACGCTGCGTCCGTCCCCCGCCTGCCAGCCCGCGGTCAAGAGCTCCACCAGCCGCAGCTGGGCGCTCGAAGTATCCTGAAATTCATCCACGAGAATGTGCTGCAGACGGTAATCGAGGCGCAAGCCCAGATCGGTGGGCGCATCCGCCGGGCCCAGCGCGCGCAGCGCCGCCAGCGACACGGCCGGAAAATCCGCTGCGCTGTGCTCGCGAAAGACCTGCTCTAATTCCGCCGCTGCCAACACCATCACCTGCGCCACCTCGCGCACACGCGCCCATTGCTCGTCGCTGTAGCACGGATCAGGAAGCATGCGAATCTCCAACAGGACGGGTCGCGCCCGCGGATCGCACTCCAGCTCCTGCAGCACGTCCATCATCGACGGTTTATCCAAGCACTGCGGTGGAAAACCCTCTCGGATGGTAAGCCGCTTGCGAAATCCCCCTCCACCGGTCAGCACAAGGCGGGCAATGCCGCGCCAACGCACCACATCCGCGCCCTCCGCTCGCAATGTCGTGTCGTCCACCGACCAGCCGAATTCCTCCGGTGGTTCTGAGCGCCGCGCCGCGCCATGCGCGAGCTGCGATAGCGCTGCGATTCTTTGCTCTCCGAGGATGTCGCGCGCACGGATCAGCACTCGCGATACCAGCAGGTGCAAGTCCTCGTCCAGATGCTGCCGCACGCGCTTCAGCTGCGTTGCATCCAAGGCACTGGCTGCCTGTAATCTGCCCGCCAGCAGCGGCAGCCAGCGGTCGCGGCTGGCGAGCATCCCGGCGATCAGATCCACCAACTTTCGCCACCGTTGATCGTCGAGCGCCAGCACCCGATCGACGGCGACGCCGAACACATCGTCCTGCTCATGTGCCAACGCGCGGCGGCCGGCTTCTCGGTAGATCGGCTTGGCATCGATGAGCATCTGCAACGGGGCGCCTGCACCGGCAGAGATCGGTAACTGGCTTGCCAGCCAAGCATTGAAGGCGTCGATGGTTTCGATGCGCAGGCGCGACGGCTGGCGCGCGATATCCAGATGCGACACATCCAGATGCCTGTTCGCCGCCACGGCAAGATCCCAAGTCTCGCGGTTCATGCCCGGCGGACAGTTCTCGAGCCGCGCGGCGCGCAACGCCGCCAGTACACGTTCGCGCATTTCCTGCGCCGCGCGGCGCGTAAAGGTTAGCGCCAAAATGCATTCCGGCGCATCGACCCGCGCCAGCAGCCGCAAGTAGCGCTGTGCCAACAGCGTCGTCTTGCCGGAACCCGCGGGCGCCTGCACCAGCACCGAACCCTTATGATGAATCGCCCGCTCGCGTGCCGCGGCATCGGACGGCACGCGTCGATCCTCTAAGTTCGCGCTGCCAACGTCAGTCATGCGGTTCCACCTCCTCGAGGGCTGCCGGCACGCGACACAATCCCTGCAGGTGGCAGGTCTTGCAAGCACGCAGCGTCGGCGCAACAGCAGCGCGACCGGCCGCGAAATCCGCGGCGAGACTCTCGATACGCTGCGACCACACCTGGATCAGCGCGGCGAGGTCGGGTCTGCCCTCGAGCGCCGACTTCTGGCCCCTCGGACGGAAGATTCCCGGCCGTTCCGTCTCGGCGACGAAACCGCATTCGCCGGCGTTCACCCGGCCATACGCGACCGCGACTAAACCCTGAGGCTGCAATAGCGCATAGATGGGCAGTTGCGGGTTATCCGGCCGCTCTGCACGCCAATCGGCGTGTGCCAGGCCCGTTTTATAGTCGATCAGCACACGGGCGCCGTCCGAAAGTCTATCCACCCGGTCGATGCGCACGCTGAATTCGAGCCCGGCATGTCGCGCCACATGCACGCCCTGCTCCAGATGCTCCACCTCGAAAGGCTGCCGCTGCCGTTCAACGTCGAGCCACTTGCGAAGTACCGAGTACATCCGGTCACGTTCGCGATTCCGCCAGCGAAGGCCAGGATCGCGCACCTGCGACACCTGCGTGAGCGCGCGCGAAACGCTATCGGCCAGCAGGCGATCTTCATCGTCGCGAGCGATCGAAAGCAGCGCGGTCGAGTTCTGCATCACCGACCAGACATGTTCGAGCGCATGGTGGATCAGCTCGCCGCGTTCGCGCTCATTGAATCCCGGCACCGGCAGTTCCAGTCGGTCAGTGTCCAGGCGAGACTCAGCGAATCCGCGAAAGGCGCAGCGCGACTGCGCCTTCAACGTCGCTACGCCGTGCGTTCTTTCATTGGCCGCAAACGGCGGAGCGAGTTCATCCGTCAATCGTTCGAGCGGTGGCGCCGAGTGCAGCAGCGCATGCCAATGCGGCCGCGGCAACGCATCGGATGACGCGGACGGCGGCGGCGCCGCGGCAGTCGGCAACAGCGGACTGGGTGAACCCACTCGGCCATCTCCGGGATCGGCGTAACTGAACACGCACTGCGCGGCGCGCGCGGCCCAGCGACTCTGCAACTCGAGCGCGAATTGCAATTGAGATTCCGCTGCGGCGGGTATCACACCGAATTCGCGCTGCAATCTCACGGGCAGCAAGGGGATGGGCTCCACGGGGGGCGGCCAGCGTTCGTCGTTGCAGCCACTCACCCACAGGCCGTCGTAATTCAGCCAGGGATCGATGAGCTGACCACTGACCCAAATGGGCGGCACGCCGGTTTGCACTTGAAACGCCGTATCCTGCGCCGCACGCCGCAAAATGCCCTGTGCCGAGCTGCGCGAATGCGTACCGAAGAACGAATCGGCCGTGGCAAGAGCGGCCAGCACTTCGCGAAATCGTTCTGCCGCCTGATACTCCGTGCTCGACCAGCGCTGCCGTAGTGCCCACGGACCCAGATCGAAGCTGCGAATCCAAATTGCCGCCCAGCGGCTCAAGGGCTGAATGCCGCGCACTTCCTCGAGCGTCCGCAGCACACCGTGCAACTTGGCCAGGGCGGCGAGCGCGCCGATGTTGCGTGTAACCGCAATTCGTTCAGCGAGCTTGAGCCACTGCGGCAAATCCGCCTCACTGGGTCCGCGCTTGCGCAGTTGCACATCCAATAGCGCCGCGGCGCCGGCCTCGGCCGCCGATGCTTGTAGCTCGGGGGCCCGCAACAAGGCGCTGAATCGCTCGAAAGACACCAACCCAACGCTCGCGTCCAGCGTATCCAACGCCGCGCGTACCGGTGCAAATTCGGATAGAGGAGTCCCGCCGGCCACCGCGTAGGGGGCGGTGGCCGTACGGCCTGACAAGGCGTAACGTGCCGGGGCTAACGCCGCATCGAATGCGTCCACCACTTCCGCACGGCGTCGCTGCAAATCCGGCACGCAGACCCACGCGCGAAACTGCTCTGAGTCGCGCAAATTTGAGAGCGCCCAATCGGCAATCGCAGCAAGCTCGGCGGCGGGCGATGCCGCCTTGAGAACGAATGTGCTCCGAGAAATGCTGATGGGCGGGTCCAGCATGCGGCCATGCCGCTGCAGCCAGTGACGCGCCATGGGTCGCCATATCGGGCTCTCAATCCACAGGATCGGCTCCGCAGGCGGCGCCGTCCGGCCGAGCAATTCGTCGGCGCTGGTGCAATTCAATTCCCTGCAGCGTTCGTCGAACCGCCGATTCCAATCGAGGAACGCCTGTGATTCCTCGCCGGCCGCACCGTGCTCGGCGACGGCGCGCAACGGAATGCCATATTCGTAAAGGGCGCGCCTCGCCCGCCGCGCCGCGCGTGCCGCGCCGGCCGACTCGATCGCCTCGCCTGTTATATCGCTGGAGTCGATCACGCTGCGCCACAACTCACGTTCGTCGGCTTCGCCGAGCAGTCGCAACGCGGCGGCGTCGCGCAATTGCCGCGCGGCATATTGTTCCCGCAGCCAGCTACCGAAATCGCGCACGCGCGGGGTGGGCCAGACATCACGGCCGGCAGCTAGATGGGCGCGCTCGACCGCAGCAAACAGGGCCGCCGCCAGTTCGGTATTGGGCGCCAGTACCGTTTGGCCGGCATCGATAGCCGCCATCAGGCCTGGATCTGCGAATTCCGTGCTCAGTTCAATTGGACCTTGGCCGTGGATCCGACCAATTGAAGCTCAGGCCGGGCCGCGGCTTGCGCGTCGAGCACCTCTTCTATGCGAGCGAACACCGTCGCTACAACCTGCGGTTCCGGAAGATTGGTGATGCGAAAGCAATTGCGGTACGGCACATTGAAGCTTACTCCGGGCGCCACCAACACGTGCTTGTTCTCCAACAAATCGAGCGCAAACGTCTGGTCGTCGAAGTCCGGCAGCACGTCGCTGCGCACCTCGACGAAGGAATACAGCGCGCCCATGGGGTGCGCCAGGCGCAGGTATCGGCTCGCCGCAACGCCGTCGAGGATGGCCTGCCGCGACTCGTGTAGTCGGCCGCCCGGCCGACACAGCTCTCGAATGCTTTGATGTCCTCCGAGCGCCGTTTGCACGGCCCATTGTCCCGGCACATTGCTGCAGAGGCGCAGCGATGACAGCAGTTCAAGGCCACTCAGATACTCGCTCGCGCTTTCGATATCGCCGGAAAATGCTGCCCAGCCGACGCGATAGCCGCAGGCCCGATAGACCTTGGACAAACCACTCATGGTGCAGCACAGAGTGTTGTGCACCAGCGTCGCCATCGGCACGAATTCAGCATCTTCGTACAGTATCTGGTCGTAGATCTCATCGCATAACACCACCAGCCGATGTTTCTCCGCCATGCGCGCGATCCCGGCCAAGGTATGTCGCGGGTACACGGCGCCGGTGGGATTATTAGGATTGATGATGACAATGGCACGTGTGCGCTTCGTCACCAAGGCCTCGAGTTCCTGTGGGTCCGGTATGAAGGCGTGCGCGGCGTGACAGGGATAGTGCACGGCACGACCGTTGTTAAGATTTACAGCCGCAGTCCACAGCGGGTAATCCGGACTCGGCACCAGCACCTCATCGCCGGGATTCAGCAGCGCGCGCAACGTGAGATCGATCAGTTCGCTCACACCGTTACCGATGAACACTTCCTCCGCCGTAACGCCGCGCACGCCGCGCTCTTGCTGCTGCATCACGACTGCCTCGCGCGCCGGGAAGATGCCCTTTTGGTGCACGTAGCCCTCGCTGTGGCGCAGATTCTCGATCATCGCCAAGCGCATTGTCTCCGGCGTTCTGAATCCGAAAGCGTAGGGATTGCCGATGTTCAACGAAATAATGTCGTAGCCCTGGCGTTCTAGCGCAGAGGCGCGTCGCGCCAGTTTGCCGCGAATTTCGTAGCGCACATTGGCCAGGCCGTCGCTGGGGCGCACCGGTTTTCGTTGTGTCATAAGGCGGCAGAATAACGGAATAACGTCGTGTCGGCCAAAGACTGACAGCTATTTGCGATTTCCCCGACTTACAGTCTAAAACGCCGCAGACATACTTGCAGCCATGTTTCGCCTGCTTTGCGCAATGTCCCTGGTAAGCATTATGTACGCCCGCTTGCCTGCGTTTGCAGCGAGCACCCCGGACCCGCGGCAAGTCAGAGATTGCATGAGCAAACGCATGTCCTTGGACCGAGCCGTCTCCTATAACGAAGCGAAGAGGGAATGCGCCGCGCGGCTAAAGGTGCAAAATCAGACGCCCTCTGCACCGTTGGCCGCAGCGGGGGCAGGCGCCGGCAGATAGCTCATCGGCTCCAATTCCCGTGACCGGTGGCAGGCAATAAAGTGCCCTGCCGACACTTCCTCGAGTAGCGGCACGGTGCTGGCGCAAACGTCCAGCGCGTAGCCGCAGCGAGCGCGAAACGCGCAACCGCCGCTCGGCCCCGACGCCGCGGCTGATTTAGCAGTAGCCAGCGGCTGAGCGGCGGTCGATTGCAGCGGGCCGTCCGCCACGGGTAACAGCGCCGGTACCGCAGCCAGCAGTGCTCGGGTATAAGGATGGCCGGCAGTCGCGAACAACACATCGCGCGCCGCGATTTCCACCAGTGTCCCAGAATACATCACGAGAATTCGATGGCTGAGATGCCGCACGACGGCCAGATTGTGGCTGATGAACAGCATGGCGGTGCCCTCCTCGCGCTGTAAATCCAGCAGCAGGTTAACGATCTGACCTTGAATGGAAACATCCAAAGAGCTCACTGGCTCATCGCACACCAGCAGCCTCGGGCTCAAAATCATGGCTCGCGCGATGCCGATACGCTGGCACTGGCCGCCGCTGAATTCGTGCGGGTAGCGGCCCATCATGTCGGCGTCCAAGCCGACGCGCCTCAGCATCTCGACCACGCGTGCGCCCCGCGCTGCCGTATTCAGCCGCGATTCGAAGATGCGCAGCGGCTCGGCAATACTTTCGCCGATGGTCATACGCGGATCCAAACTCGCCAGCGGATCCTGGAAGACAATTTGCAGATCACGGCGCAGCTCACGCAGGGCGCTTCCTCCTAAGGATAGAAGATTCCGGCCGCGCCACACAACACATCCTCTCCTGGGCTGAATCAGCCGCAGAATGGCGCGCGCCAGCGTTGATTTGCCGGATCCCGATTCGCCGACTAAGCCCAGCGTCTCGCCCGCGCACAGATCGAAGGACACATCATGCAGTGCCGTCCGAGCGCCGAAATCCACCCCTAAATCCGTGACCTGCAACAATGGACTCATGGAGACAGCGGGTAGTGGCAGGCCACCGCGGCTCCGTTATCGCCGTCCTGTAACAGCGGCCTCTCTGCGCGGCAGCGCTCGGCCGCGTGCGGGCAGCGCGGCGCAAAGGCACAACCCACGGATACGTCTTGCGGCCGGGGCGGCTGCCCCTGAAGCGTCGGCAGCCGTTCCAAGGGCGGTCCCAGCATGTTCGGTACGCACTTCAGCAGCGCCGCGGTATAGGGATGGCGCGGCCGCCGCAATAGCTCCTCTGCGGCCGCACTTTCGACGATTCGACCGGCGTACATGACCAGAATTCTATCGGCAATACCGGCTACCACCGCCAGATCATGACTGATCAGCACGAGCGACATCCCGACTTTCGCCCGTACCTCCCGCAATAGGCCGATGATCTGCGCCTGGACCGTCACATCGAGTGCCGTAGTAGGCTCATCGGCGATCACCAGCGACGGATCGCACAGCAAGCTCATGCCGATCATCACGCGCTGCCGCAGTCCTCCGGATAATTCGTGCGGGTACTGGTTCAGTCGCCGCTCCGCTTCCGGTATCTGCACCCGCTCCAGCATGCGCCGCGCGTCGCTGCGCGCATCGGCCCATGACCTACCGGCGTGAATCACCAGGACTTCGGCGAGTTGTACGCCGACCTTCAAATGCGGAGTCAGCGAAGTCATCGGATCCTGGAAAATCATGGTGAGCTTCGAGCCGCGGATACGATTCAAGCCGCGGCGATTCAGACCCAAGATATCCTGATCGGCAAAGCGCACGCCACCATCCACGACGGCGTTGCCCGCGAGCAATCCCATGACGGCCATGAACACCTGCGTCTTTCCCGACCCGGACTCGCCCACTACCCCCAAGCATTCGCCTCGCGCAACGCTCAGCGAAACCTGCCGCACCGCGCGAACGGTAGCGGCCCGCTGTGCGAAGTTCACGCTGAGATTCTCCACGCTCAGTAGGGGCGGCATGCCTCAGCGCCCCTTCACATCGAGGGCATCGCGCAACCCGTCGCCAAAGATATTGAGCGACAGCAGCAGGGCGGCCAATAACCCGCCGGGCACCAGCAATATCCAAGCTGCCGCTTCCATTTCGCCGGCGCCTTCGGCGATCAAGGTTCCGAGGCTGGCATGCGGCTCCTGAATCCCGAGGCCGAGAAAGCTCAAGAAACTCTCGAACATGATGATTTGCGGTACGGTAAGCGTGGCATAAACGACGACGGGACCCAGTATATTGGGGATCACATGTTTGACGATGATGCGAGGGGTACCCGCTCCGCAAGCCACAGCAGCTTCGATGAATTCCATTTGGCGGATGCTCAACGTTTGACCGCGCACGATGCGCGCCATGGTCAGCCAGCCGACGGCGCCGATCGACAGAAACAGCAGATACACACTGCGGCCGAAGATGACTGTCAGGAATATGACGAAGAATATCAGCGGCAAGCCACTTAAAATCTCAATGATCCGCATCATCACCTGATCGGTGCGCCCGCCGATGTAGCCGGCGACTGCGCCGTAGAGGATGCCGACCAGCAGGCTGACGACGCTCGCCACCAGTCCCACGGCCAACGAGACCCGTGCGCCCTCGAGGGTGCGCACGAAAAGATCGCGGCCCAATCGATCGGTGCCGAACCAATGTGCGCTCTGCCAGGTTGGCTTCGAGGCCACGTGCGACCAATCCAGCGTCTCACTGCCGTTCGGATTGAGCCACGGGCCGAATACAGTCAGAGTGACGATGCCGAGCGCAATCGCGAGCGCCCACATCGCTCCCTTATTCGATCGCAAACGCCGCAGGGCATCCTCGACGAGGTTGCTGATCATCGCAGCCTCACACGAGGATCGAGCCACGCATACAGTAGATCCACGAGCAAGCCCATGAGAATCAGAAGGGTCGAGTAAATGATCACCATGCCGAGCACCAAGGTGTAGTCTCGATTGAGCGCCCCTTGCACCATGTAACGCCCAATGCCGGGCAAGCCCGCAATCGACTCAACGACCAGAGATCCCGTCATGATCGAAGCAACCGCCGGCGGCAGGTAGCTCGCCACCGGCATCAGAGCCGGCCGCAGCGCGTGACGCAGTATCACCGTATGCAGGGGCAACCCTTTGGCGACCGCAGTACGGATGTAATGACTGCGCAGCACTTCAAGCATGCTGGCCCGCGCCAACCGCGCAATCACACTGAGCGGCGGCAGCGCCAGGGCGGCGACCGGCAATAAAAGGTGTCTGATCGAACCGGGCTCCCAGCCGGCCACCGGCAACCAGTGTAAATAGATGCCGAACAGCAAGCCCAGAAAGGGCAGCACGACGAACGAGGGAATTGCGATGCCGATCACCGCCACCGACATCGCGACATAATCCGCCGCGGAGTTTTGCCGAAGCGCTGCAAAGGTGCCGATGGGAATTCCTAAAATCAAGGCGAGCCCCATGGCAAGCGTCCCGAGCTCGAGCGTCACGGGAAACCCCTGCCCGATCAGCTCAGTCACCGAGAAATCCTTGTATTTGAACGACGGACCGAAATCTCCGTGCGCCAGCGCGCCCAGGTAGCGGCCATACTGGGTCCAGATCGGCTGATCCAAGCCGTAGGCACTTTGCAGGTTCGCCAGGATCTCGGTCGGCAGAGTCTGTTCTTGGTCGAATGGGCCGCCGGGGGCCGCGCGGATCAGAAAGAAAGTGATCGTGACAATGACGAACAGGGTGGGAACCGCGCCGGCCAGGCGGGTCAAGAAGTAGCGCAGCATCTGGCGCGAGTCTATCGATTGACCGCAAGGTGGACAAGCGAAGTGCCGATCCCTAAACTAGCGCGCCGAATGATCAGCGCGGCCCGTCAATCGCCTATTTATTCGCCTATTTTTGCGCTTCCCACAATCAATACGCCGAGGTCGCCGCGACCCCGTAGAATCTGCGCGAAGCGCCTGAAAACGGCCTGAGCGCCTGGAGAATATTAAATGCAGAAGATCATGGTGTGTATCAAGCGCGTCGTCGATTACAACGTGCGTATCCGCGTCAAGCCGGACGGCAGCGGCGTGATGCTCGACGGCGTGAAAATGAGCGTCAACCCCTTCGATGAGATCGCGTTGGAAGAGGCCCTGCGCATCAAGGAACGCGGCACGAATATCGAAGTGGTCGCCGTCAGCATCGGCGTCGCCGACACTCAGCAACAGCTGCGTACCGCGTTGGCCATGGGCGCCGATCGCGCCATCCTGGTACAGACCGACGCCGCAGTGGAACCCTTGACGGCCGCACAAACCTTTCTCGCCGTGGCAAAAAAGGAGAACCCTGACCTGATCTTCCTCGGCAAGCAAGCCATCGACGATGACGCGAACCAAACCGGTCAGATGCTGGCGGCACTTTGGGAACGGCCGCAGGCAACCTACGCCTCGAAGGTGGAGATCTCGGGTGGTAAAGCATCGGTCACGCGCGAAATCGACGCGGGACTCGAGACCATCGAAGTCGACTTGCCGGCGGTGCTGACGGTAGACCTGCGTTTGAACGAGCCGCGCTACGTAAAATTGCCGGACATCATGAAAGCCAAAAAGAAACCCCTGGACGTGACGTCGCTCGACGCACTCGGCGTCAGCGCAAACGTGCTGCTCAAGACGGTGAAAACCGAGCCGCCGGCGCAGCGTCAGAAGGGCGTGATGGTCAAGGACGTAGCCGAATTGTTCGACGTACTCAAGAAGAAGGGTTTGGTCTAATGCACAAGATACTGATTGTCGGCGAACATGATGGCAAGACGCTCAATCCCGCCACGGCAAAATGCGTCACCTGTGCGGGCAGCATTCCAGACAGCGAAATCGCCATAGTCCTGCTGGGCGCGGACACTGCCGCCGTTGCCGCTCAGGCCGCCGCCATCGCCGGCGTGAAATCGGTGCTGCGCGTGGACAGGTCCGAAAATGAGCATCCGCTTGCCGCGATCTTCGCGCCGCAGCTCGCCGCGCTTGCTGCCGATTACACCCATGTATTCGGTCCTTCGACCAGCTTCGGCAAGGATTTGATGCCGCGCATCGCCGCGCTGCTCGGCGTGCCGCAGGTCAGCGACTTGATGAGCGTGGAAGGTGCCTATCGATTCAAGCGCCCCACCTATGCCGGCAACGCCATCGTGACGGTGCAGGCCGATCCCGCACGCAAGCTACTGGCTACCGTACGCGTCGCGTCGTTTCAGGCGGCAACGGGAGGCGGCAGCGCCGCCATTGAATCCAAGAGCACGGCCGCCACCCTGCCCTCGCATACGCGCTACGTCGGCGCCAAGAGCGGCTCGACCGATCGGCCCGATCTGCAAACCGCCAAGCGCGTAGTGTCAGGCGGCCGCGCCCTCGGCAGTGCTGAGAACTTCAAACTGCTGTTCAGTCTCGCCGATAAGATCGGCGCGGCCGTCGGCGCCTCGCGCGCCGCAGTCGACGCCGGTTATGCGCCCAATGAAATGCAGGTCGGTCAGACCGGAAAGATCATTTCGCCCGATATCTATATCGCCATCGGCATCTCTGGGGCGATTCAACATCTGACGGGCATCAAGGACGCACGCACGATTGTGGCCATCAACAAGGACGGTGAGGCGCCGATCTTCGAAGTGGCCGACATTGGCTTGGTCGGCGACCTGTTCCAGATCGTGCCGGAACTCGAGCGCTTGATCGGCAGCTAGACTTCGATGCGCGACGCAGCCGCGTCTATTGCCTGGACCAGCAGGTCCGCGTGCCCGCGCCCGAAGGGCATGGGTGGGCGCAGCTTGAGTATGTTGGCGTGCGGACCTTCATAGCCGATGAGAATACGAAATTCCGAAGCCAGGGCATTAATGATCCGCTTGCAATTTCGTTTCGATACGGACAGATCACGGCCGCGGACCTCCACGCCCAGCAGCAACCCGCTGCCGCGCACCTCCCCCAAGGATGGCTGGCGGGCGGCGACGGCTACCAGCTGCGCGCGCAAGTAGTTACCCACATTCAGGGCATTCGCCACTAGGTCTTCATCCTCCAGCACCTTGAGCACGGCGAGGGCAGCAGCGGCAGCCACCGCGTTGCCGCCGAACGTCGAGAAGAAGCCGAACTTTGCCTGAAAGGCTTCGACCAATGCGCGGTCGGCGACGACCACGCCCATGGGATAGCCATTGGCCACGGGTTTCCCCAGGGTCACGATGTCAGGCACGAGTCCACGGCGCTGGAAGCCCCAAAAATGCGAGCCAGGCCGGCCCAATCCATATTGCACCTCGTCGGCGACGATGAGGCCGCCGGCGGCGCGGATCCGATCGCGGACCGTGGCCGCCCACGCAGCCGGCGGGTCAAAAATTCCACTGCTGGTGATCGCCGTGTCGATGTAAAAGGCGGCGGGCGCGTAGCCTCGATCGGCGAGCCCTGCGATGGCCCGATCCACGTCTAGCATTGCTTCGTCCAGCGCGGCGGACTCCATGCGGTCGTCCACCGTCAAGCCAGCGGGCGGCGGCGCAATCGTCAGCACGTGCGCATCGCGGGGCCGGCCGGTGCTCGGCGTAAGCGCCGCAACCGCGTCCGTGACCCCATGATAGGCGTGTTCCATGACCAGACCGCCCTGGTGGCCGGAGACCATCTTGGCCATGCGCCACGCCACGTCATTGGCCTCGCTGCCGGAATTCACGAAGATGCAGGTATTGAGGTGCTCAGGGAGCCTGGCGGTAAGCTGCTCCGCGTAGTCCAAAATGTCGGCGTGCAGGTAGCGCGTATGCGTCGCAAGGATCGCCGACTGCTTTTGGATTGCCGCAACCACCGTGGGATGCGTGTGCCCCACATGCGGGACATTGTTGTATACATCCAGGTAGGCGTTACCCTCTGCGTCGTACAGCCACACGCCCGAGCCGCGCACCAAATGCAGCGGCTTTTCGTAGAACAGTTCTGCGCCGGCACCCAGCAGCCGATGCCGCCGCTTGAGATCGGCGGCCGGCACCGCAGCCGGTTCCGCCGTCGCACGTAAGGTTCCTGCCGCTGCGTGCCATGAACGGCTGAGGACTTGCCGATCCTCGCTCAACATTCCCTGCAGCGAACGCGCGGCATGAGCGCTGGCGGCATCCAGCGAACGCGCGCCCGGAGGGTCGTACTGACGGCGCCAGGCATGCACCAACAGCGTGGTGGCATGGCGAGCGGTAACGATGTCGTAAAGCAGTTCCACCTCGTCGGCTTGTAACGTCCGGCTCTGGGCATAACCTTGCAACACACTGGCCACTGAATCCAGTGGCGCCGCCGCCTCCGTCAGGAGCTCCGACATGGCTACGGCAGGCTCGAAAATCAGCGGGGCATGGATCATGTCGCCGAAGTCGAGAATGCCGCAGATAGCCTGCCCCTGGGCATCCACCAACAGGTTTCCCGCGTGGCAGTCGCCGTGGATGGCCTGGCTGCGCAAGCCGCGCAGCCGCGGCTGGCAATCACGAAAAGTGCCGGCAATCTTCTCCACCGCTTCGCGCAGCGAAGCCGATTCAATGGCGCCGCTGAATTCCACCAATTCGCCGAGATGCCTCACGTCCCAGGCGAGCCGGCGGGTCAAAGAGGGGTGAAAGAAACCCTGCAGAGCGCGGTCGACTCGCGCCAGCGTGGCACCGACGTTTTGCAGCAGCACAGCATTCGGTGAACTCTCGGCCAGCAGCCGTCCGGACAAAAAGCTCACCAGGCAGGCG
>JAYTXS010000228.1:0-25047 GCA_043742845.1 Gammaproteobacteria bacterium | reverse complement strand
TTACGCCTTCTCGACTTTCAATCTCCCGCTGACCAAACTGATTGGAATCAGCGCATCCGCGCCCGGCGATTGGGATCTAAAGCAGGTGGGATGGATCTTCTCCATTGCCATTGTGTTCCTAGGCTCCTCCGCCGCAGTCTTCGGGCGCTGGGTGGAGCGAGCCGGCCCGCGTAAATCCATGTTCGCCGCCGCGCTGTGTTTCAGCGGCGGATTTGTGCTGTCCGCGGTCGGTATTCATCTGCACCAGTTGTGGGTCATTTACTTGGGATACGGTGTGCTAGGAGGCTGCGGCCTCGGCATCGGCTACATCTCGCCGGTGTCTACCTTGATCAAGTGGTTTCCGGACCGCCCCGGCATGGCCACCGGTATGGCCATCATGGGCTTCGGCGGCGGCGCTCTGATTGCCGCGCCCCTCTCGGTCATGCTGATGGCGCATTTCAAGACGCCCCTATCGAACGGTGTGCTGGAAACCTTCGTCACCATGGGCGTCATTTACTTCATGTTCATGATGATCGGCGTATGCGCGGTGCGCGTGCCGGCGGCAGACTGGAAACCCGAAGGCCGGAAGGCGCCGGCACAGCCAACGCAGCTGGTGACGAGTGCTAACGTGGCGGTGGACATGGCCTGGCGCGCGCCGCAATTCTGGCTGCTGTGGGTGGTGCTTTGCATGAACGTCACCGCCGTCATCGGCGTGCTCGGCCAGGCCTCGCCCATGATCCAAGAAATATTCACCGGCCGGGTAACGCCAGCGGCGGCAGCCGGTTTCGTCGGTTTGATCAGCTTGTTCAATATGATCGGGAGGTTCTTCTGGGCCTCAACGTCGGACCACATCGGTCGCCGCAACACTTATATGATTTTCTTCCTGCTCGGCATCGTTCTGTACTCCACGGTACCAAGCCTTGGCCAGTGGGGCTCGATTCCGTTGTTCGTCGCCGCGTTCTGCCTCATTCTGTCCATGTACGGTGGTGGGTTCGCCACCATCCCGGCGTACCTGCGCGACATTTTCGGCAGCTATCAAGTCGGGGCGATTCACGGCCGGCTGCTGACCGCCTGGTCGGTGGCAGGCGTGCTGGGTCCCTATCTGGTCAATTACATACGCCAGTACCAGATCGACAGCGGCGTGCCCAAGGCACAGGCGTACTCGATCACCATGTACATCATGTGCGGATTGCTGTTGATCGGATTTTTGTGCAACTTCGCCATGCGCGCGGTCGATGAAAAATATTTCTACCGCGGGAGCACACACTCGTGAAACGTCGACTGCTGTTGCTATGGGCCTTGGTAGGAATCCCCCTACTGTGGGGCGTGACCAAAACCCTACAGAATGCAATGAAGCTCTTTCAGTAAGCTCAAGCCAACGCCCGCGGACAAGCCGCTCATAGTCTAAGGAAGTCCCATGCATGTAAATTTGAGTCTTGCTCCCTTGGTGGCGCTGCTAGCCGGTATTCTTATTTTGGTGATGCCGCGTTTGCTCAATTACATCGTCGCTATTTATTTAATCGTCACGGGATTGCTCGGACTGTTCGGAGGCGCCGGCGGGTTGCATCTGCATTAGCGAATCGGCGCCGCCGGCGGCGCAACCAGGCTGGTGCGCGGGCATGACCGTCCCCGCGACTCCTTGCGCAATCAGCTAAACGGATTCTGGCGAATGATGGCCTGGTCTCGATCCGGTCCTGTGGAGATGATGGTGATAGGCACGCCCACCAATTCCTGCACGCGCTGCAGGTAATGACGGGCATTGGCCGGCAATTGCGCGTAGTCCTTGATTCCGACCGTACTCTCCTTCCATCCCGGCAACTCTTCATAGACGGCCTCGGCATTGCCGAAGTGCTCGGACAGCAAGGGCGGAGTCGAACCAATGGCGCCATCGATGCGGTAGCCGACACAGACCCGTATCGTATCCAGTCCATCGAGCACATCGAGCTTGGTGACGCACAGCAAAGAGCAGCTGTTATGCACAATGGAACGGCGCAATGCCACGGCATCGAACCAACCACAGCGCCGTGGCCGCCCGGTCACGGAACCGAACTCATGGCCGACGCGGGACAAATGTTCGCCCATCTCATCGAACAACTCGGTGGGAAACGGACCTGCCCCGACCCGTGTGGCATAGGCTTTGACGATGCCCAACACCTCGTGGAGGCGCCGCGGACCCAAGCCCGTGCCGGTAGCGGCGCCGCCGGCGGTGGTGTTCGATGAAGTGACATACGGGTAGGTGCCCAAATCCACGTCCAACATGGCGCCCTGGGCGCCCTCGAACAGCACATTGCGTCCGTCGATACTCAGTTGTTCGAGTATGCCGGTCACGTCCGCGACCAGCGGCTTCAAACGCTCGCCAAGTTCCAGATTCGATTCGAGCACCTGCTGAAAATCAACGGCGGGGACTTGGAAATAGCGCTGTAAAATAAAATTATGGTAGTCGAGAATCTCGCCGAGCTTCGCGGCAAAGCGCTCGCGGTGAAACAGATCCGCGACCCGTAGCGCGCGGCGCGCAACCTTATCCTCGTACGCCGGTCCGATGCCGCGTCCTGTGGTGCCGATGGCGTTCGCACCCTGCGCCTTCTCGCGCGCGCGATCGAGCGCGACATGCGAGGGCAGAATCAAGGGGCAGGCGGGGCTGACCCGCAGGCGTTCGAACACCGGTACTCCCTGCGCGATGAGCATCTCGGCTTCCCTGAACAGGGCCTCGAGCGACAGCACCACTCCATTGCCGATCAGGCACTGCACGTGGGAGTGCAGGATTCCGGAAGGTATCAATGACAGGATGGTCTTCTTGCCGCCGATCACCAGGGTGTGTCCGGCGTTGTGGCCGCCTTGAAAACGTGCCACCGCCTGCACCTGATCCGTCAAGAGATCGACGACCTTGCCCTTGCCCTCGTCGCCCCATTGCAAACCGATTACAACTACATTCTTACCCACTACGCACCCACCACAATAGTGCGAGTCCCGAGACCATGCTGATCAGTCCGCCCCAACGCAACTGCTTGGGCTCGGTGGTCGCAAGCTTCGCCAACACTCGCTGCGCCGCGGCGGGATTCACGAAGGGCAATATTCCCTCGATAACCAGGTACAAGGCGAAGGCGCCGCCCAAGTAGCGGCCGAGTTCCGTCCAGCCGACTTCCATCATCGCGGAGCGGGCTGCGGCTGTGATTTGTTGAAGTACTTGAAGTAGGCATTATCCGGCGCGACCACCAGCACATCGCCCTGCGTGCCGACGGCCTCTCGATAGGATTGCATACTGCGATAGAAGCTGTAGAACTCGGCATTCTTCGAATATGAGCGCGCATAGACCTCACTCGCGGACGCATCGCCCTGCCCGCGAATCTGCCCCGCCTGTTTCGCCGCGTCGGCCAAGATCTCCGTCTGTTGCTTGTTGGCATCGGCGCGCGTGCGCTCGGATGACTCGACCCCCTCGGCGCGCAGTTTCGCGGCCTGGGCCTTGAAAGTCGCGCGCATACGCTCGAACACGGAATCCTGAACCTGCTGCGGCAGGTCGATCCGTGTGATGCGCACGTCGACCAAGTCCACCCCCAGCTGCTCGGCGGCGGGACGCGCGTTCTTCATCATGGAGTCGGTGAACTCCGCGCGTTCGGCTGTGACCACCTGTTGCAAGGTGCGCTGAGTCACAACGGTCTTGATGCTGTCCTTGATGGTCTCGCCCAGCCGGTCATTGGCCACCTCTTCCGCGCCGCCCGTGCCTTCGTAGAAGCGGCGCAGATTATTAATGCGCCATTTCACGTAGAAATCCACTTTCAGCTGCTCCTGCTCGCGCGTCAGGAAAAGCTCCTGACGGTACAGCTGCGTGATGATGCGCTTGTCGAAGCGCCTGACCTCTTCTACCAGGGGAATACGGAAATGCAGCCCCGGCTCGAAATTCGACTCGACGATCTCGCCGCCGATCGACTTGATGGCGAGTTGACCTTCGCTCACGGTGAACACACCGGCGCGCACCACGAGGATCAACGCAACCAGTCCCAATAACGCATATAGAATTCTGTTTTGCATCAGAGTTTCCCGCGCGCCCGCGACGAATCCTCGACCGGCGCGACCTGAATTTCGGGAACCCGCGCCGGAGCGACGGTCATCGTGTCGTTGGGCATCGCGATCGACTGCGGGCCCGGCGCGATCAATTTATCGAGCGGCAGATACATCATGCTGTTGCCGGTCTTGGTATCGACGATGACCTTACGCGAATTCTTGTACACATTTTCCATGGCCTCGAGATACATACGTTCGCGGGTGACGGCGGGCGCGTGCTCATACTGGGTGAGCACCTGATCGAAGCGCGCGGTTTCGCCCTGCGCCAGCGCCAGCACCTGCAAGCGGTAGGCCTCGGCGTCCAGCACTTCCTTGGCGGCGGCGCCGCGCGACCGCGGCAGCACGTCGTTGCGATAAGTTTCCGCGTCCTGCTGGTAACGCTGCCGGTCCTTGTCGGCTTTGATCGCGTCGCGCTGCGCGTCCTGCACGGCTTCGGGCACATTCACGCCGGTGAGATTCACGCTCAGAATGTGGATGCCCATGTCGTAATTGTCGAGCGTCCTTTGCAACAGAAACTTGGCGCGGTCGGTGATCGAGGCATCGAATGCCAGCGCCTTGTCGAGCGAGGCCTGGCCCACGGCCTCGCGCATCGCGCTTTCGCTGACCTGAGTCAGCGTGTCCTCGACGTCGCGCACCTTGAACAGCAGTTTCAGCGCGTCCGGCTGGACGTATTGCACCGCAGATTTGACTTCGACCAGGTTGGTATCCGCGGTCAGCATGCTGGCGTCATCGACGACGCTGTACTGATGCGAGACGTTGACGATGATTTTTCGCTCGATCGGCCAGGGCAGGTGCCAGTTGTAGCCGGGCCCGGTCGTATGCAAGTACTTGCCGAAGCGCAGCACTACGGCGCGCTCCTGAGCATCGACCCGGTAGATGCCGCTGCCGATCCAGACGGCGCCGATCAGGACCAGGATGCTGCCTAAACTCTTGCCGAAAGCCCCAGAGCTCTGTGCCCCGCCGCTTCCCGGTCCCCCGCTGCCGCGCCCGAACAGCGCCGACAGGCGGCGCTGAAAATTGCGCAACACGTCATCCAGATCGTTTTGCGACTGTTGCGGACGGTTCCACGGATTGCGCTTCTCACCGCCAGGTTCGTTCCACGCCATGCCTAATGCCTATATATGAAGAGCGGCGCATTCTAACAGCCGACTTAGCGGCTACAAGTGCGCTCGGAGTTTAAGCCACCCGCTGTTCGCGGGTTTGGCCGCCGCCGGGCACGAGGTTGACCCCCTTGCTGCCCAGTAGTTTATCGACCTCGGACAAATCCAGCTCCACGTCCAAGTCCCAGCTGCCATCCTCGCACTGCCGTTCGGTACGCACCGCATTGCGCTTGTACAGGTCAGATCGAATCGCTGCGGCCAGTAATTCCAGGTGCAGGGTGCGGCGCACCTGATTGGGACGCACGGCGCGCGCCAAGGCCTCGCGCAGCCCCGGCAGGCCCGATCCTGTGGCCGCGGACACGCAAACCAGTGCAGCTATGCCAGGCCCGTCCACACCGTCAGCGCCCTGAACGACGCGGGGCTGTTCGCCCAACAAGTCGATCTTATTGAACACCATCAATTCGCGGATGTCGCCCGCGCCGATCCCCCGCAAGACTTCGCGGACCTGTTCGATGCGCTCATCCCGCAGTGGGTCGCCGGCATCCACCACATGCAGCAGCAGGTCCGCATCCCGCGCTTCCTGCAAGGTGGAGCGGAACGCGGCGACCAGTTCATGCGGCAGGGCGCGCACGAAGCCGACGGTATCGGCCAGCACGACCTCGCCTACTCCCGCCAATTTCACCCGCCGTACGGTCGGATCCAGGGTGGCAAACAGCTGGTCGGCCACGTAGGCCGAAGAATCGGTCAGGGCATTGAACAGAGTGGACTTGCCGGCGTTGGTATATCCGACCAGAGCGACCGTCGGCACGGGTACCTCGCGCCGCACGTGCCGGCTGGTGTCGCGTTGCCGCGCCAATTTCTCCAGGCGCGACTTCAAGGTACGGATACGCTTGGCGATCAGCCGCCGGTCCGTCTCCAATTGGGTTTCGCCGGGACCTCGCAAACCGATACCGCCTTTCTGGCGTTCAAGGTGGGTCCAGCCTCTGACCAGGCGAGTCGACAAGTGCGAGAGTTGTGCGAGCTCGACCTGCAGCTTGCCTTCAAAGCTACGGGCACGCTGCGCAAAAATATCCAGAATCAGCCCGTTGCGATCCAATACCCGGCGGCCGGTCAATTTCTCGAGGTTGCGCTCCTGGCTCGGAGACAGGGTTTGGTCCACCAGCACCACGTCCGCTTCGTGCGCGACCGCACACAGGCGTATCTCCTCGGCCTTCCCTGACCCAACGAAAAACTTGGGGTCGGGACGCGCGCGCGATCCCAACACCGTCCCCACGACCAGAGTGCCCGCCGATGCCGCCAATGCCGCGAACTCAGCCGTGTCGTTCGGATCTACCGGGTGGCCGATACCGACGCCCACGAGAATAGCGCGCTCACCGCCTCGAGGCCGTTCAAATAGCTGCAGAGAACCGCCCACTCACTCTACGATCGCCGGTTCCGTCACTTCGCCGTCCTCGCCGGTCGGCAAGCGCACGTTGCGTGCGGGCACCACCGTGGAAATGGCATGTTTGTAAACCATTTGACTCACGCTGTTTCGGAGCAAGACGACGAACTGATCGAATGAATCGATCTGACCCTGTAATTTGATGCCGTTCACAAGATAAATTGAGACGGGCACCCGTTCTTTGCGCAGGGCATTGAGAAATGGATCCTGCAGTGACTGGCCACGGGCCATGGGTGAAGCTCCTTGTTTTTTAGTGACAATTGTACTGTCGAACCGCTTCCCTGCGGCGCCAGGCACATCGGTGGTCATGCTAGCACAGCGTCCCTTTGGACGTTACATCGGACGGCGTGGGAAATCCGCACTTCAACAGTGCGCCGATCATCTTCCCTGCGACCTCGGGGTGCATGGAATCCAACCATTGCGCGCGCTCGCGCCGCCGCAACCACGTCAACTGCCTTTTCGCCAGTTGCCGCGTTGCCACAATCGCTTGCATGCCTGCTTCGTCCAATGAACCCTGTCCCGCTAAATGCCGCCATAACTGACGATATCCGACCGCACGCATCGACGGATGTTCCGCGGTCAGATCGCTTCTTTCGTACAGCTTGGACACCTCGGCCAGAAAGCCTGCGCCAAGCATTGCGCGGAAGCGCACTTCGATTCTGGTGTGCAAATCGCGCCGTTCAAGGGGTGCGGCGATAAATTCCGTCACATCGACGTCGGCGAACACCGACACGCGCTTTTGTTGTAATGCGCTGATGGTAGTGCCGGTGAGCCGGTAGACCTCCAGTGCACGCTGGATGCGCTGCGCATCGTTGGCATGAATGCGCGCCGCCGCCGCAGGGTCCACCTGCTCGAGCTCACGGTGCAGGGCCGCCCAACCCGACTCTTTTGCCTGCCGCTCGATGTCGACGCGCACCTGCGCATTCGCCTCCGGCAGCTGCGCAATGCCGTGAGTCAAGGCGTGGAAGTACAGCATGGTGCCGCCCACCAGCAACGGTTGCCGGCCGCGCTGCCATATTTCCTGCATGGCGCGCGACGCGTCGCGCGTGAACTCGCCGACTGAATAACTCTCGGCGGGATCGCGAATGTCCATCAAGTGGTGGGGTACCCGCGCCCGCATGGCGGCACTGGGTTTGGCGGTTCCGATGTCCATTCCCCGATAGACCAGCGCTGAATCCACACTGATGATCTCGACAGGCAGCGCTTGCGCCAGTTGCATGGCAAGCTCGGATTTTCCCGCTCCCGTCGGGCCCATCAACAGAATCGCCCGGCGCGTCATCGTCCGCGCAGGAACAGCCGATCGAGTTCGGTCATCGTCAAACGCACCCAGGTGGGGCGGCCATGGTTGCATTGGTCGGCACGCTCGGTGACTTCCATCTCTCGCAGCAAGGCATTCATTTCCGGCAGGCTCAAGTTGCGCCGCGCCCGCACGGCCGCGTGACACGCCATGGTGCCCAACAGGTGGTTGATCGACTCCTCGACCCGCTGCGAGTGCCCCTGCTCCAATAAATCCGATAGGACGTCCCGCACGATCCCGGCAGGATCGCGGCCCGCCAACAGACTGGGAACCGCTCGTAGCGCCAATTGATCTGGGGCAAGCCGCGACACCCCGAAACCCAATGCGGCAAATTCCTGCGCATGCGCCTCGGCGGCTTCCGCCTGCGCGGGCGTCACGTGCAAGACCTCGGGCATGAGTAGTTGCTGTTGCGCGGTCTCGCCCGCCAACAATTTCTTCATCCTTTCGTACATCACGCGCTCGTGCGCCGCATGCATATCCACCAGCACCACGCCATCGGCGGTCTGCGCCAAAATGTATACGCCGTGCAGCTGTGCGAGCGCGTAGCCCAACGGCGTAGCGACGCCCGGCGTAGCGACGCCCGGCGTAGCGACGCCCGGCGTAGCGACGCCCGGCGCCTCCCCGACGACCATGCTTTGGGGCGCGCCAAATGCCGTGAGCGCCACATGGCTGCGATACGCATCCTCGCCGCTGCGCAGCGCGCGTCCTTCGGGCAACGCAAAGCGCGCCTGATTCGGCGGCGAGACCGCATCGAAACGTGCACTGCCGGTCAGCCAGTCGAGGGGGGCGCTGCCCGCCGATCCGGCGCTCGGCCGCGTTTCGGCCAGCACCCGCTCCAAGGTGCGAAACACGAAATCATGAATCCGCCGCGAATCGCGAAACCGCACTTCCAATTTTTGCGGGTGCGCGTTGACGTCGACCTGGGTGCTATCCAACTCCAAGTACAGCAGGTACGCCGAAAAGCGCCCATGAAACATCACGTCCTGGTAGGCGAGGCGCACGGCACCCGCCAACAGCTTGTCGCGAACGTAGCGGCCGTTGAGAAAGGCGAACTGCAAATCCGACTGGCTACGCGAGAAGGTAGGCAGACCCAGCCACCCGGACAGGCGCATGCTTTCAGTGTCGTGCTGCAATTCAATGACATGACCGGCGAAATCCTCGCCGCATACCTTGGCGACCCGCGCCAGGCGCTCCGCCGCCGAATGCGCCGCCGCCAGCGACCACACCGCTTTGCCGTTGTGCACCAGCGAAAAAGCCGTTTCAAAGCGCGACAGCGCCAGGCGTTCCAACATGCGGACGATGTACTGGTACTCGGTAGCCTCGGTGCGCAAAAATTTACGCCGCGCCGGAACATTGAAAAACAAATCCCGCACCTCGACGCTGGTGCCCAGCGGATGTGATGCGGGCACCGGCGCAGTGAACGCACCGTCACGCGCGTCCAGCACCCACGCATGCGCAGCAGTCGCCGAGCGCGACACCAGCGTCAGGCGCGATACCGAGGCGATGCTCGGCAGCGCCTCGCCGCGAAACCCCAGCGTGGCGACCCGTTCCAGATCATCCAGGGAGGCGATTTTGCTGGTCGCATGCCGCGACAGCGCCAGGCCGATCTCCTGCGGTACGATGCCCACGCCGTCGTCGCGTACGCGGATCAAGCCGCAGCCGCCGCGTTCCAACTCCACCTCGATCCGCGTAGACCCGGCGTCGAGCGCGTTTTCCACCAACTCCTTCACCACTGACGCCGGCCGCTCGATTACCTCGCCGGCAGCGATTTGACTGATGAGTGCATCGGAAAGGAGCTGAATGGGCAAGCGCGACCTCCAGTGTGTGCGCGCATTTTCGCACACTCGAAGCTGTCGCGAAGCGGCCGCTACAGTCCGGAGTCGCCCGTCCCTGCCATCGCAGCCCGCGGCGCCGCACCGGCCGCGAGTTGCGCCAGCCGCGTGCCCGCCGGCGGATTGGCGTAGAAATAATCGCGCACACCCTGATGGATGGCCGCGGCAAGCTTCGCCTGGTGCGGCTGCGCCCGTAAGCGTTGCTCTTCTTGCGGATTGGAAATGTAGGCCGTCTCCACCAGCATCGACGGTATATCCGGCGATTTGAGCACCATGAAGCGCGCCTGCTGCACCTGTGGTTTGCGGACTTCGCCGACACGATTCAATTGCCGCAGCACCCGCTCCGCCGCGACTTGGCTGGCGCTCAACGAAGCCGACTGCGACAGATCCAGCAGCACCGAAGCCAACACACCATCCTTGTCGTCGAGCGACACGCCGCCGATCAGATCGGATGCGTTCTCACGCTCCGCCAGCCAGCGCGAGGCCTCGTCGGTCGCGCCCCGCTGCGACAGGATGTACACCGAGGAGCCGTCGACACGGCGATCTCGAATCGAGTCCGCATGGATGGACACGAACAGATCCGCTTGTTGCACGCGGGCGCGCCGCATCCGATCGCGCAGCGGCACGAAGTAATCGCCGTTGCGTGTCAGCACGGCCTTCATGCCCTGCTCCGCATTGATCTTGAGCGAGAGCTCGCGGGCGATGGCGAGCACCACGTCTTTCTCACGCGTGCCGTTTTGACCGATCGCGCCAGGATCTTCGCCACCGTGACCAGCGTCGATGGCGATCACGAGATCGCGCGCATCCGGCGGTGCATGTTCCGCCTTGACCGGCGTGGCGACGCCCGGCGTGGCGACGCCCGGCGTATCGACGCCTTGATTCGAGCCAAAGTCGATGACCAACCGATAGCCGTAGCGCTTATTCGGCGCCGCCAGGAAACTCTTCGCTTGAATGGGCCGCGTGAGGTCGAGCACGATGCGCAACTCGCCCGAGGACTGTCGCGCCATGCGCACCTGTTTCACGGCACCCGCGCCGCCCTGCGCGCTGCGCACGCCGCGACCGAGCCGCCCTCCGGCAACGTCGAGGACGACGCGGTCGGGATTCTTCAAGACTTGCAGACTGTGCTGGGCGGCGCCGGATAGATCGAGGACTACCCGGGTGCTATCCGGGCTAGCCCACAATCGAACGGCGCGCACATCGACTGCATGCGCCGGCAGCCACAGCACCGTGACCAACAACGACGTCCATGCCAACTGCGAGACAAGCGACCTCATAGGACATTAAGTTAACGCCTATACTGGGTATTTTTCAAGTTAAATTAGACACATAGGGGCTTAAGCTACTGTCACGTCCCAAGTTCCCCAACCACTGCGAGCCAAGGGGGGTCTGGGGCTGCAGGCACGCTCGCCGCCCTTCGTCCGCATACCGCAGGGTTAAATCCAAATCGGCAGGCGGCAAGTGACGGCCGCCCCGATCCGGCCATTCGACCAGCAACAGGCAGGCCGGACCCACCCAGTCGCGCAGTCCCAATTCATCCACCTCGGTGAGGGACTGCAGCCGATATAGGTCCACATGTACGCAGGTTAGGCTCGACAGAACATAGGTCTCGAGGAGAGTGTAAGTGGGGCTGCGCACCAAGCCCACGACCCCCAGAGTTCGAAGCAGACTGCGAACGCAGGTGGTCTTTCCCGCCCCCAGCTCGCCCTTCAGGTAAATGACAGCACCGCTCAACAGGCCGGGCAGCGCACGAGCCAACGCCCGCCCCAACGCCTCGGTGCCGCCGCTGTCGGCTAAGTCGATTTCAGTGAAATTTGCGGCCATGCTGCTCCAGTCGCGGCGGTGCGCAGCGCTATTTGGACATTATAGGGGCCGCCCACGTAGCCTTGACGCGATGAATCCCACGAACTCTGTCGGCGCCCTCTTGGACCCCAAGTCCCTGCTGACCAACGTGCAGCGCTGGAGCAAGGAATTGGGCTTTGCCCGATTAGGGGTGGCTAACATCGATCTGGCGAGCGACGAGGCGCATTTACTGCAGTGGCTGAGCGCGGGTTTCAACGGCCAGATGGCCTATATGGCGCGCCATGGCGTGAAGCGCAGCCGCCCGGCGGAGCTAGTCCCGGGGACGGTGAGCTGCATCAGTGTGCGCATGGACTACTGGCCCAAGGATGCCGCCCCTGCCGAGGCAACGCTCGCCGATCCTTCCGTGGGTTATGTGTCGCGCTATGCCCTGGGCCGCGACTATCACAAGCTGATGCGCGCCCGCTTGCAGAAGCTCTGCGATCGGATACAGGGCGCGGTCGGATCCTTCGGTCATCGAGTTTTCACCGACAGTGCCCCGGTATTGGAGAAGGCGCTGGCGCGCAACGCCGGCCTCGGCTGGATCGGCAAGCATACCAATTTGATCGACCGCGACGCCGGCTCGTATTTTTTCCTCGGCGAGATTTACGTGGACCTCGCATTGCCCGAAGAGCAATCGAGTACGGCACATTGCGGCAGTTGCAGCGCCTGCATCCCCGCTTGCCCCACGGGCGCCATCATTGGCCCGTACCGGCTAGACGCCAGGCGCTGCATTTCCTATCTCACCATCGAACTCGACGGCACCATCCCGCTCGAGTTTCGCCATGCCATCGGCAACCGCATCTATGGCTGCGATGACTGCCAATTGGCTTGCCCGTGGAACAAATTCGCGCGCCCTACTGACGAAAATGATTTCGCTGTGCGGCATGGCTTGGACCACTCGCAACTGGCGGCGCTATTTTCGTGGAGCGAAGCGCAATTTCTGGAACGCACCGCAGGCAGCGCTATTCGCCGCATCGGCCACGAGCGCTGGCTGCGCAACATCGCGGTGGCTCTGGGCAACGCCCCAACGTCGCCGCTGATTATTGAGTCGCTGCGCAGCCGCGCGCAGCATCCGTCAGCCGTCGTGCGCGAGCATGTGCAATGGGCGCTGGCCCAACATTCAATGCCGGTCGATGAGGCGCACGCGTAAGTTGTCGATCAAGCGCACGGCATTCAATCGCACCGCCGCCAAAAGAACCAAATCGCGGCTTGCGGCGCGTACCGGCCCCAAATCTCCCGCCTGGCGTATCGCAAAGTATTCGGGGCTGAATCCGGCGGCGCTCAACTCCTCCATCCCCTGCCGCTCCAGACCCACGTAATTGCGCTCGCCGGCGTCGATTTTTGCCGAGAATTTTCTCAATATGCCATACAGCCGCGGCGCGCAAGCGCGTTCATCCCCCGTCAAATGCCGGTTGACGGTGGCCACCGCGAGACCATCGCCATCCCGCAATGTCGTGCAACCGACGACATCGATCGATAGGAACAAGTCATCGACCAGCCGCCGCACTATCACCAATTGCTGGAAATCCCGCTCACCGAACAATGCGATATCCGGCTGGATGAGATTGAACAGCTTGGCGATGACCGTCGATGAATCGGTCAAGTAACCCGGCCTTTGGGCTCCCTCGAGAATGTCGGCAAGTCTTGGCACACCCACTGTGGCCGCCAGTTCCCGGCCGTTCGGATAGATTTCCTGCAGGGGCGGTGCAAATGCCACGCTGGTTGCCATTTTCTGCAGTAGCTCGCGATCCGCCTCTTGAGTGGATGTCTCGTGATCGCGCGGATCGGCGAAGATGCTGACGATCACGTGATCCGCGCGCTCCTGCGCCTCGGCCACCAAACTCATATGTCCCTTGTGCAAGGCGCCGGTGGTGGGCACCAGCGCGACACGCTGGCCGGCAGCGCGCCACACACGGATACGATCCCGAACCGAGGCACTGCGAGTCAGAAATTCCATGGCGTCCCATCGGATGTAGGAGTTCACTCCTTCTTCGGCAGGCGCTGCTGAACCTTTAGCCAGCGGGCAACAGGCTGCTGCCGACGGGATTAAAGAAGTGGCGGCCGCGCCGCGTCTTGCTGATTTCGGCGAACAGCTGCTGATAATCATCGTCGTTGTTCACCGGATCGATCGCGGCGGAATTCACGATCAGCAGCGGCGAGGCGTCGTAACTGTGAAAGAACCTCGCGTAAGCCTGGGTGAGCTTATCGAGATAGCCGCGCTCAATGTGCTGCTCATAGCGAATGCCGCGCTTGGCGATGCGATCGACCAGCACGTCCACCGGCGCCTGCAAGTACACCACGAGGTCCGGCTTGGGTGCATCGACCACCACCCTTTCGTAGACTCGTTCGTACAGCGCGTACTCCGCATCATCCAGGGTCACGCGCGCGAACAGCCGATCTTTTTCCAGCAGATAATCCGCCACGCGCACCGCGCCGAACAAGTCCTCCTGACGCACGTCTTCCAGTTGGCGGGAGCGCTGAAACAAAAAGAACAGCTGGGTCTGGAATGCCGCCGCGCGCGGATTCTTGTAAAAGCGCTCCAAAAACGGATTCTGATCCGCCTGTTCCAAAATAAGCTGGCCGCCGAGCGACTGGCTCAAACGGCGCGCGAGACTGGTCTTGCCGACCCCAATCGGACCTTCAACCACAATAAATCGGTGCGGTATGGCACTCGTCATTGAAAACTCGCGTTAATCCAGGATCGAGATTCCGTCACTGCCGGCATTGCGCAGCAACTCCGAGACGCTGCCGTGTCCCGCAATGACGAGCGTCGGGGCGATATCAGCCAGAGGATACAGGACGAAGTTGCGGCTCGACACTCCGGGGTGTGGCAGCGTCAATCCAGGCTCGTCGATGGACTCGCCCAACAACCAGACCAGGTCTAAATCGATGACGCGCGGCCCCCAGCGCTGCTGCCGGTTTCGCCCCATGGCCTGCTCCGTGCGCAGCAGCTCATCGAGCAATTCGCGCGCCGTCAGATGGGTCAGCAACCCCGCCGCGGCGTTCACGAAATAGGGCTGGTCCTGGGGACCCATGGGCCTTGTGGTGTAGAGGCGCGAGCGCAGCACCGATCGCGTATCGGGCAGCGCCGCGAGACGCTCGAAGGCCTCCAACACCCGAGCCTGAGGCTCGTTGAGATTGCTGCCGATCGCCACATAGGCCGGGCGCCACGGCGAATTGATGGCCACTGAAAACTTAGCTGCGCGCCGCTCCGCCGCGGCGGCGGCGGCGGCGGCGGCGGCCGGGAGCAGCCACGCCGGCACCCTCCGCGAGCGGCTCCGCCGGACGTGCTTGAACCAGCGCTACTCGCTCTTCTTGCGGCAGCACCTGAATATCCGTCCACCATTTCGCCAACTCAGGGTCGGCGACTCCGACCTGTGCGCGCAGCAAAAGGAAATCATACGCCGCGCGAAAGCGCGGGTGCTGCAACAGGCTCAAGGACTTGACGCCGCTGCGGCGATTGAATCGCGGCTGCAACATCAGCAGTTCGCGCATGGGTATACCGAAGCGCCGCGGAATCGCCACGCGCGATTGCTGCGCTCGCAGCACGGTATCGCAGGCCTGCATGAGCTGCGCCAGATCCGGCGTCGGGCCGGCTTGCCGCTCATTCATTTCGCGCAGCACTGCGCTCCACAGCAACACTGCGAATAGAAAGGTCGGCGTGACCGGCTTATCGGCGGCGATGCGCTCATCGGTATTGATCAAGCCGCGCTCCACCATCTCCTGCGCGTAGGCGTAGGGCGGCAGCGCGAATGCGGCGGCCGACAGCGGAAACAGGTGGGCGAATAGGCCGTACTTCTGCAATAGCCGGTACGACTTCAAACCAAACCCGGATAGAAATAACTTCAGGCACTCATCGAACAATCGGGCCGGCGGCACACCGTCCAGCAAGTAAGCGAGTCTGGCCAGCGGCGCCTCGGTCTCAGGCTCGATCGAGAAATCGAGCTTGGCCGCAAAGCGCACCGCCCGCAACATGCGCACCGGGTCTTCGCGATAGCGCGTTTCGGGGTCGCCGATCAGTTTCAGTCGGCGCGCCTGCACATCTTTGACGCCCCCTACAAAATCCCAGATCGAGAAATCCTCGATGCTGTAGTAAAGACCGTTCGCCGCGAAGTCGCGCCGCCATACATCCTCTTCGATGGTGCCGTAGATATTGTCGCGCAGAATCCGCCCGGTCCGGTCGAAAGCCCGATGTTCCGAGTCATAGGCAGGCGCCGCCTCAATCGGCTCAGGCCTGGCACCCTCGGCCCCCTCGCCCTCGGAGTCAGGATCCGCCTCCTCGGTGTCTTCGCGTTCCGGCGCCGCGGCTGCGCGGAAAGTCGCGACTTCTATGATTTCATTACCGAAATGCACATGCGCCAGCCGAAAGCGCCGGCCGATGAGGCGGCAATTACGAAAAAGGCGCCTGACCTCTTCCGGCAGGGCATCCGTCGCCACGTCGAAATCCTTGGGTGTGATGCCAAGGAGCAAATCGCGCACCGCCCCACCGACCAAAAACCCTTGATATCCAGCCTCTTTGAGACGGTAAAGGACTTTCAAAGCGTTCGGGGATATGCCTGCCCGCGAGATCGAATGCTCGGAGCGAGGAATGATTAACGGGGGAAATGGCGTCGACGAGGCGTTCAAAAAGGGGGGTTCCGCTTGAGTCCAAAAAATTGGCCCGTATACTACCAGCCCTCTTGGGTTCTTAGCGCCCAGATCCGCAAACATCGCTCCCTTCGTCTAGTGGCCCAGGACATCGCCCTCTCACGGCGAGTACACGAGTTCGAATCTCGTAGGGAGCGCCACTTTGGTCTAAGTGGCTGTTTTTCTTCACCTGGTGGCGGCCGGCACACTGAGATCCGCTTCAGTTACCCACCCTTGGGCAATTGATGCGCGTACCAGCTGGCGAGTCGATGGCGGACGGTCCTCTCGCCCACTTGTTCCTCGGGCATGGGCGCGATGATCTTGTCATGTACGAGTAACCGATATACGTACAGCGCCTTGTCGGCGGCCGAATCCGTCGCCTCGAACTCCACTGCGCCGCGCCCCTCGGCGTATTTCACGCCCGCCAACAGAGCAGCCTTGAATAGTTCTCCTTCTTGCTTGAGCTTTTTCATGGGCTAATGCTTTGCCGGACGCGGCAGCGGGTTCGTCGCGAATTTCACCACTCGAGCTTTGCAGGCGAGGGCCACATCGCGATGCCCGGATAGCGAAGCAAGTTCGGTGGCCGACAATAGGCCCAGCGCGGTCGCCAGACGCAGCGCCTGATCGGTATCCGCCGCTGGGTAATTGAGGCCCGCGCCGGCTGAATTGCCGGGATGTCCCAATACGCGTTCTACATCGTCGACCATATCCCTGAACGGCTTGCCCCGCAGTCCCGCCAATTCGAACGATTCCAATTCTATCTCGGTAGCGCAGCGCGCCAAGGCATAACATGCGCGCGAAATCCCGCCGCCCAATTCGCCGCGGCCTGCAATCCGCAGAATAGATAAGGCGCGAAATTCTCGATGATGCACACTCCGCGCCGCGCGAACACGGTGGGCTGCTCGCCGCGTCGCAGCGTGCTCATGAAGGCCACGGCCCCTCGAACCGGCTCCATCATCGCATCGCTCGGCTGTTCCTGTGCATGAGCTGCAGTTGTTAAAAGCGCAGCGGTAAGTGCGAATGCGCCGGCGATGAGAAGTGCGCGCACCCTGTGAGTTGTGTGCGTCGACGGCGAGTTTATTTGCTGCATGACCCCACTGTAGGACACTCCTGCGCGCTTGCAAAGCGAATGGCGGCGCAACAAGTAAGTCTCCGATAAGCGACGGGCGGCTTACCAAAGTGGATCCTTGTCAACGCTCTCCATATTGAACCGTTGGTGCATGCGACAGTCGCGGCAAGTCCTGAGTCAGGATTTGCCGAAGCGGCCGGGACTACCATTCCCAGCGATCGGATTCAGGTGCAACACACGCAGGGCACAGCGCCGAATCTCACGGTGCCGATCAAGGTGACCTTCGTATCGCCGCTGGTCGTGACCGCCGGCCAAAACAACGCGCTGGACTTGGAATTCGATCTCGGACATCCGGCGTTTCTGGTGGGCCACGTTCCGCCGGGCGTAGGCAACACGTTGTGGGCAGTCAATTTCAACGGTCCGCTGCGTCACCACCCGCTGCGCAACTTGCCGCGTTTGGTTTTGCGCCACCTGTATGGCGACGTGACGAGCATCGCCTCCGATAACAGTTACATCGCGGTCACGAAGGAGTTCCCCACGATACCTGCGGTGAGCCCCGAGACCGGCATTGCAACGACGCAGTCCCTGCAAATCCTCGCCGATGCCGCCAACGGCACGATCTTCTACGACGTCGACGCCCAGACGAGCACCGTCATTAAGGATTTCTCCGCAGAAAGTACTTTACCAGGCAAGTCGGTGCGCATTGCAGCCCGTTATCAAGAGGACGGCACGCTGGTGGCCACGCGCATCTGGGCCAGCAGTCAGTTCAACAGCGTCTGGCTGAGCCCCGAGGGCCATGTGCTGCACATCGATACGACTAACAATATCGTGACGGTGTCCAACGAGTCGGGCCACGGGGTCAACCTCACCGTCGATGCCAACACGCAGTTCTTCTACCGTCAACCGCAGAATCCAACCGCCGAATCCACGCCCATCGCCACCGGCACGGCATTTCTCACCAACCACGACTTGGCGCGCGGCTTCAAAGTACATACCACCGTAGTCGACCCGCTGGCCATTCCCTTGGTCGCACAAAGCATCGATATCGAGACTGCCGTTTATGCCGGCAAGATATCTGCGCCCGATACCAGCGGATTTACTTTGACCCGTCTCTTTGGACTGGCCCAGGACGACTACGTGTACACCCTCAATTATATCGCCGGCGCGACCGCCAACGGTACGGATGACAGCGCCAGCGCGATCACCGGCTATCAGTGGTGGAACTTCGCCTATCCGACGCTGGTGACCTGCGGCGCGAATGCCATTCCCAGTTTCGTCGCCGCCACCGACGGCAGCGTTGCTTTGGGAGGTTCTCTGGGCAGCGTGCCCTCGCGCGGCACCAGCTTCGCCACTTGGAACGATCCGGCCAATCCTAACGGCTGGGCCGCAGTTGCCACGATACTAACGCCATCCGCCCTGCCGCTCGGATTCGTTGCCACCGGTTTGGTGAATAACGCCTTCACCATGACGGTCATCGGCGGCACGACGGCGGCGGCGGTGGAGGTGAGTGCCGCACCGGGTTCGGCCACTCTGGTCTATCAAGTGGATTGCACCGACGGCATCGTGACGATCAGCCCCATCGACATCACTACCAGCGGCGGACTCGCGAGCCTGACGACGGGCCTCGGCGTGGGGGCACCACTCAAGGTGTACGGCGTGCCACAAGCCGATGCAACGCTGAAGGCCTATGTGCTGACATATTTCACCGGACAGGCGCCGGCGCAGTAGCGGACGAAACCACGGAGTCGGCGGCGCGCACGCCGACCCCGTATCGATACACGTTTTGGCCGCCGCGATAGCCTGTCACGATCAGCGACGCAGCAGCTAACGACAGTAGCACCAGGAACATCCACGAGGGCAGCGAATCCGGCGCGCTACCCGCCGCGCGCCATACCGCTGCCAGCACCAGCAGCAGCGTCGAGAAGAAAGCCCACTTCAAATGCAGGGATATGGCGAGATGCGCTGCAGCGCCCGGCGCATCGGCGCCCACCTGCAGGTGCAGCACTGCGGCGAGGCCCGAGGCGAGCGCAAGCACCGCGCTGGCCGTGCCCAGGCAAAGATTCCAAGTCCCCACGATGCTCAACGTGGCGGTATCGGGCTTGAGCCGACGCAGCCGTGCGGCCCACAGCAGCAAGGTGGCCGTGACGACCAGTGCCAACGGGAAATGCACCACGATGGGATGCCATCCCGGGATGCCGCTCATCGCCTACTCGCAGCGTCCGCGCTCATCGATCCCAGAGCTTCCAGGGCGCCGCGCCGCTATCCCACAGCGAATTGAGATTCTGCTTGTCTCGCAACGTGTCCATCGGCTGCCAGAACCCTCGGTGTATCCAAGCGGCCAATTGGCCCTGCGCCGCCAAAGTCTCCAACGGTTCTTTTTCCCAGATCGTGTCGTGATCGTCGATCAGTTCCAACACACTGGGTTCGAGAATGAAGAATCCGCCGTTGATGAGGCCGCCTTCGGCAGTGGGCTTCTCCTCGAACGAAACGACCTGTGTACCCTGGGTGACGGTGCGCCCAAAACGCGCCGGCGGGCGCACGCAGGCCATGGTGGCCTTGCGCCCGTGATCGGTATGAAACGCCAGTTCGGCGCCGATATCGATACTGGCCAAGCCATCGCCGTACGTCATGCAAAACGGCTCTGCGGCGTTGAGATACTTGCGCACCTGCAGCAGCCGGCCGCCGGTCATGCTGTCCTCGCCGGTATCGACCAGCGTCACCTTCCACGGCTCACTGCGGCAGTCATGATATTCGACGCGGTTTTCCGTCATGTCGAAAGTGACATCCGCCTGATGCAGGAAATAGTTAGCGAAGTATTCCTTGATCATGTAGCCCTTGTAGCCGAGGCATACGATGAACTCCGATACCCCGAATGCCGCGTACAGCTTCATGATGTGCCAGAGGATGGGCTGTGAACCGATCTCCACCATGGGTTTGGGACGCGTGCTCGACTCCTCGGCGATCCGAGTGCCCTTACCGCCGGCGAGAATCACGCACTTCATGGGGATCGCGTCGTCAGTTCAAGATAACGTGCGATTTGCGCCTCGGAAAATGCCAGCATGTTCTCTCCCGCCGAATAGGCCGAATACCAGTCCGCCGTCCATGAAAGCGACTGGCGAATGTCCAGTGTCGGGCGCCAGCCCAACGTTTGCGCCGCCAACGCCGACGACAGAGTCAGCGCGTGAGCCTCGGGCGGCTGCGGCGTCGCCTCGCCCACCCAACCGGGCCTGCCCCCGAACCTCGCGCCGAATGCCTCGACCACCTCGCGTACCGTGCAGAAGGATGCCGCGTCCGGACCGAAATTAACAGCGCGCGGCGCGCGTTTGGGCGCCGTAACCAGGGCTTCCGCCAAAGTGAGGTAACCGGACAGCGGTTCGAGCACGTGCTGCCAGGGCCGCACCGCATCGGGATAGCGCAGGGTCACCGCTTGTCCCGATTCGAGCCCGCGGATACAGTCAGGAATGAGACGGTCCTGCGACCAATCGCCGCCGCCGATGACATTACCCGCGCGCGCAGTGGCGAGCGGCGGGCCATCCTTGAAAAAACTCTCGCGAAAACTCGACGTCACCAGTTCAGCGCAGGCCTTGCTGCTGCTGTAGGGATCGTGACCCCCCAATCGGTCGTCTTCCGCAAAAGCGCGGCCCTCGCTAGCGCCGCCCTTGGTCAGGTTCTCGTACACCTTGTCGCTGGTGACGACCACGACGCATTCGAGATGGCGCAGAGCACGGCATGCCTGCAGCAGCGTCGCGGTACCCATCACATTGGTCGCATAAGTGCCAAGAGGATCGCGATAGGATTCTCTGACCAACGCCTGCGCCGCCATGTGAATCACGATCTGCGGATCCGCCCGCGTCACCGCCTCTGCGACGCGCTGCGCATCGCGGATGTCGGCGATCACCGAGCGCGGTACATGCGCGCCGAGTACGTTCCAAAGATTCGGTTCATCGGCCGGCGCCAGGGCATATCCCGTGACCTGCGCGCCCAGGGTCTGAAGCCATAGGTTCATCCACGCGCCCTTGAAGCCTGTGTGTCCGGTGAGCAATACGCGCCGGCCGCGCCAGAATTGCGTGATGCTACTGTCCATGGTGCATCCAGTATGACTTCAAGCTGCGCAAGGTGGGCGCCACCCGCCGGTAGGCCAGCGCGCCGCCGAGGCGAGTCAGAAAGTTCAAGATCTTATGCAAGCCGCACACCAACAGGAATACATCCTTGTATTGGACGCGGCGCTGAGTGGAGTAGGCTATTTTCAGCGCGTCGCAAACGATGGCCGTGGGCAGCTTGTAGACTCGCGATCGCGCCGCAAACGGATCATGCGCACGCGCCGAGAAATCGCCGCCGCAGGTGAGCAGCCAGGTGGCCATCCGTTCCATGATGAATACTTTCATCTGCACGTCAGCGCCTCCGCGGTAGCGTGTCGGGGCACGCAGCGACTCGCCGAGCGAATCAGCAGGCGCTTCCGCGATTGCATACAATTGCTCGTTGATCGCGAGCCACGCCCGCCAAAAACGCGGTTTGGCGACGAAATAATTCGAATGCACGGTGTTCCTCGAATCGGATACCAACGCGTCCAAGTCGTTCGGCAAGCCGAGCCGCTTGAAAAATTCGCGGGCGGCATCTTTGAGCCCCGGGTGTGCCGCGTCGCCATGTTCGAATACGTTGAGATAGTAGGCGCTGTTGTGAATGCTCGGACTGAACAGAACGACGTCGATCGTGGAGTCCGAAGCGAGAACGAATTCTCGCACCCGCCCGGCAGTCAACCCCGTCTTGAGTTTGAACTTTGGCGATAGAAAACCGTAATACGAATTCTCGTCGAGTGTTTCGTCGATCAGAAATCGTCTGATCGGCCAGTACTCGAACCAATCGGGCCGCTCATTGGCCAAATTATCCAGCACCTCGAAGCCCGGATCGAGTTCCTGCCGCGAAATATGCGGCGTCAGGATTTGATAGATATGCAAGGCCTCCATGGCTTCAAAGGATACCGGCTTCGACGGCGCTGCGCATTCAGAGCGGCCGGCCCGTGCCGGGCGCGGCCAGCTGAGACAGCAATTCCACGTATCGCGCCTGGTAGGTGCGCATGGCGTAGCGCGCTTCGACGTGCGCGTAGCCGCTCGCCCCGAAGCGCGCACGCAGCTCGGGCGACCGTATCAGCGATTCCAAACTGCGTTCCCACTCCTCGGCATCGCGAGCGTGAAAGCCATTGAAGCCGTCGATGACGGCCTCGACATTGGCGCCTACCGGCGAGGCCACACAGGGCAACGCGGCCGCCATGTACTGCAGCAGCTTGAAGGCGCACTTGCCGCGTGACCATGCATCATCGGTGAGCGGCATGACACCCACATGCGCCGTTGCGAGCGATTGCGCTTCAGTGGCCGAACTCCACGCAATGCGTTCGACGTTGACGTCGGGCCATTCCGGAAAGTGCGAGCAGATGACCCGCATGCGCAGCGCCGGATACCGGACCGTCAATCGCGCCAATGCAGGGCGAATCATCTCCAAGTACACCAGGTTCTCAGGGCTGCCGATCCATGCAATGGTAGGCGGATCGGCCGAGCTTGCCGTAGTCGGCCGGTAAGCAGCGGTATCTATAGACGTCGGCAGCACACATATCGAGCGAGCCGTGGGGCGTGCGACACCGGCCAACACGTCATTGCCGGCGGCAACCACATTCGCCCAACGGCAGGTCGCCGCGAACTTCCCTTTGCGCCACGCCGATTCATCCGGTGCGTCGCCCAGTCGCCGCGGCTTGCGTACGTAGATGGCATCGTCGACATCGAATACCCGCCGCCGGCTGAAAGCGGCGAATAGTCGTGCTTCGATGGCGCTCAATTTGATCTGGTGCAACACCACTACATCGGCATTGCGCAAAATCGCTCGCCTTTCCCAGGTCCGAAGTCCGTAACGGCCGCTGGGATAGCGCTCCGGCCGCACCTGCCAGCCCGCCGCCTCGAGCGGAACGATGAGGCTGCGCATGCGGTGGCGGAACGACGGCTGCTCCAAGTCATAGCCCAACAACACCACGTTCGGCATACCGGTCACGTCCCTTGGGCGCGCTGCGCCGCCGGCAGCAAACCGGCCAACGCCTGCAGCGCGATCTGCACCCCGTCGGCGAGTCCGAGCTGGGCCGAGCGGCGCTTGAGTGCCACGCGCTGATCTTCATGCTGCAGCAACCGGTTCGCGCTCTGCACGATGCCCGCCGCATCGAGCGGTGCTTCAAGCGCCACGCCCGCAGCCACGCAGCGTCGTATGCGGTCGTGCTGATCCTTGGCAATGGCGACCGCTATGCAGGCATTGCCGCACGCAATGGCTTGCAGCAGTGTTGAGCCGCCGTTCGAAATGATGAAGCGCGCCGCACGCATGAGCTCCACGAGCTGCGCCTGCGGCAGCGATCCTAAGGGATGCCAATCCGATGCGGCGCCCGCATCCTCGGCAATCCCGCTCGCCCCGGCCGGACCCACATAGACGGTGGCCACACCGTTGCCGGCGAGCGCGCGCGCCGCCGTCCGGAAGCGATCCGCAGCGTCATCAGCGCCCGGATGGCCGGTGCCGCCCCCCGGCACCACCAGCACGAAGGGTCCAGGCTCGAACCCGGCACGCGCGAGAATGGCGGCGCGCTGCGCCGGGTCGGCTCGCGATAAAACAACGTCGAGGTAACGCACCACGGGCCCTGCGGCGACCTTGAGCTTGAACCTTTCGAAGAACCCCAAGGAGCCGGCGATGAATTCCGGGTAGGCTATCCAGTGCTCGTCGATCAGCGACATCCAGCGCCAGCGAAACGCTTTATGCCGCTGGCGGCGGCGCGCACTGATGTACACCACGCGCGCGCCCAGGCGCCGCGCCGCACGCAGCTGCGCCGTGCGGCCCGCGCTATCGAAAATCACGACATCAGGCCGCCAGGCCTCGAGTAATTCGATGACGGCCGCGGAATGAAATGTCGGCGAAGCGTCAAGCAGCGTGGCGGGAAACGCAACGTCCGCCGCATACGGCGCCGCGCGGCTGAGCAGGAAATGAATGGCAGCTCCCTGCCAACGCTGGCTCGCGGCGCGCGCAATCGCCAGACAGCGCGCATATTCGCCCATGCCATAGGGCCCTGAAACGGGCACGAACAGAATTCGCGGCGCTGGGTCACGCAAAGGCGGTGAACCAGCGATCCAACACCAGCAGATACCAGGCCCTGCGAAACTCGGGGCCGACCGCACGCTGCAGCACCCCGCGATCCATCAGGCGTCGCACCGCCTGGTGCAAAATCTGCGGCTGCTGTTGCAGCCAACGATGCACCGGCAAGCCGAAGCCGGACTTCGGCTGCTGCAAATGGCCGGGCGGCAAGCGCGGCTCCATGAGCTGCCGTACCAGCAGTTTGCCGCGGCGACGCGGCTGATCGACCAGCGCTCGGGGATCCACGCTTAACATGTATTCGACCAAGCGATGATCCAGCAACGGCGGCCGCACCTCGAGCGAATGCGCCATGCTGGTGCGATCGACTTTGGTGAGCAAGCCTTCGGCAAGGTCGGTGTTCAAATCCAACCAGCGCAGCTGTACCAGCGGGTCCATACCTTCCTGCCAATATTGGCGATAGAACCACAGGTAGTCGTACTGCGGCTCCTGCCAGCCCTTCGCCAGCAAGAAATCGATCTGCTGCGCAGTCATGCCGCCGAGCGCCGATGCGTAGGCCGGCAGGCCGACGGCGGCTCGACGCTGCATCGACACACCCAGGCGTGACAGCGGCGGCAAGTATCGAGCCAGCGACCTATTGAATAAACTCGAGCGCGCACCAATGCTCGACCAGTATCTGGGGTAGCCGCAAAATA
>JAYTXS010000227.1:0-7399 GCA_043742845.1 Gammaproteobacteria bacterium | reverse complement strand
AAAGTGACCGCCGGTCTGCCCGCAGGGCTGTTAACGCGCCGTCCGGACCTATTTGCGGCCGAGGCGAATCTTAAGGCCGCCCATGCTGACGTGGTGGTTGCACGAGCCGCGCTGCTTCCCAATATCACATTGACCGCGGATGGCGGCGTTGCCAATCCGGCAGTGGCTGCAGCGGTCAATACGTTGACTGGGGTCGGTCCCACATTGAATTTGGGCGGCTCCCTGCTGCAATCCATATTTGATGGCGGAAAATTGCGCGCTATGCGTGCCGAGGCACAAGCCAAAGACAGTGAGCTGCTCTTCACTTACCAAGCGGCTATCGTCACGGCGCTGAGCGATGTTGAAAAGGCGCTGTCGGCGATCCATCATTTGGAAGCGGCGCGGCCGTTTCAGCTCGAGGGTCTGGCGCAGAGCGAGCGCGCGTACGAGGGCGCGAAGCTGCGTTACCAGCAGGGATTTGGCGATTACTTGAGCATGCTCGAGGCGCAAAAACTGCTGTTCGCGGCGCGCGATAACCACAGCCAGTACCGGCTTGCAAGGCTTCATGCCCTAGTGAGTCTCTGCAAGGCGCTCGGCGGCGGTTGGCAGGCACCCTCGGCACCTCCGAATACTTAAGCCATGTCTGTACAAGGTACTTCGATGAGAACACGAACTTACGTTGGCGAAATCGCACTCATGTCGTTGATCCTGGCCGGCTGCCACGGACCGAGCGCGCCGCCCGCGGCTGTAACGACCACGGCCGCCGGTGATTCAAAAGAGGCTGCCGGTAGCGACCAGAAAAAAGACGAGGATAAAAGGGACGCGGCCGTGACGCTGACTGCCAAGCAGGTCAAGAAATTGGGGTTGGTCACCGACGCGGTGAAATCCGCGAAATACAGCAGTGAGATACCGGGGTTCGGCGTCGTAATGCCGCACGAGCCAATCGCCACGGCGGTGGCGGAACTGGTCGCGGCCCAAGCAACTGTGCGGCAGCTGCAATCCGCTCTTGCTCGTCAGCAGCGCTTGGCGGGTACTGCGGGGGCCGTGTCGGCGGACATATTGGAGGGCTCCATCCAACAAGAAGCGGTGGGTTTGGCGCAGTTGCACCTGAGCGAGCAGAAGCTAACGACGCTGGTGGGACAGGATCCGCCTTGGGCGAACACCGACCCGGTGGTGCTTGGAAACCTGGCGTCGGGAAAACTGAAGCTGCTACGCATGACTTTCCCTCAGGACGTGATGTCCGAGCAGCTGCCTTGGCAGGTTCGGGCGGCGCACATCGGCACGACGCAGCCCGCGAATTCCTGGAGTACGAAAAAGATATGGAATGCGCCGGCTGACGCCTCAGTACCTGGCCGCAGCCTCTTCGCGCTACTAGAAAGTCGTTACGTGGCGGAGGGAGAGCGGCTGCAGGTTTGGGCATCAACGGGCGAGGCGCAGGAAGGAGTCGTCGTTCCATTGGCAGCAATTCTGATGCACGACGGCAAGTTCTGGTGCTATCTCGAAAAAGAACCCGGGAATTTTTCGCGTATCGAAGTGAATATCGACAAGCCCACGGCCGGCGGCTATCTCGTAGATGAGCGCATCGCTCCGGGTGACAAGCTCGTCGTCTCGGCCGCGAGTCAATTGCTTGCGCAAGAGACTAATTCCGGTGCGGAGCCTGACTGATCGTGATGCGCTTACTCGTATCCCTCTGTGTCCGGCATTTCGGCGCGGTGACCGCGCTTACGCTATTCGCGCTCGTGCTTGGATGCATGGGAGCCTTGAATTCACCGCTTGATGTGTTTCCCGAGTTTGTTCCCTCGCAGGTCGACATTCAAACCGAGGCACCCGGATTTGCGCCACAGCAAGTGGAAGAGTTGGTCACGCGCCAGGTCGAGAATTCGGTCAATGGCGCTGCGGGGCTGGCGACCATGCGTTCAGAGTCAATACCAGGACTCTCCGTGGTCACCATCACCTTTGCGGACGCAGTGGACGTGCACGTCGCGCGCCAAGGAATTTCCGAGCGGCTGTCTGAATTGGGCAGCAGCCTGCCCGCGGGCGTCGGTACGCCCAAGCTCTCGCCGCTGGTCTCGAGCACCATGGATCTGCTGAAAATCGGGCTCGTATCCGACTCCCAAGATGAATACGCACTGCGCGACACCGCCGACTACATCATCAAGCCACGTCTGTTATCCGTACCCGGCGTCGCCCATGCGATTGTGTTCGGCGGCAGCGTGCGGCAAATCCAGATCGTGCCTGACATGAACAAGCTCGCTACCTACGCGGTGACGCTCACCGACGTCGCAGATGCGGCTAAAGCTCGCTTGCCGCTACGGGGAGCGGGCTTCATCGACATTCCATCGCAGCGCATTTTGCTGCGTTCTCCCACTCCGGGACCGGATCTCGATGTCATCGGGAAGGCTGTGATCGCCACCCGCAACGGCACTCCGATTCAATTACGCGATGTGGCGGAGATCAAAATAGCCCCCGCGCTGCGCTCCGGCGACTCGCTGATCATGGGAAAACGAGGCGTTTTGATCTCCTTGGCCAGCCAATACGGCGCCAACACGCTCACCGCTACGCTTGCGGTCGAAAAGGCCCTGGCCGACTTAACCCCGGCACTGAAGGCCAAGGGCATCAGCGTCTATCCTGCACTGCACCGGCCTGCCAATTTCATCGAGCGTGCGCTCGGGGATTTGAAGCAATCCCTGGTCATTGCCGCATTGCTCATCATTGTGGTGTTGTACGCCTTCTTGCGCGACGCGCGTGCGGCCTTCATTGCGTTTATGGCCATTCCGCTCTCGCTGCTCGCTGCAGTGGCGGTACTCGATCGCATGGGCTATACGCTCAACACCATGACTCTGGGAGGTTTTGCCGTGGCGCTGGGCGTTCTGGTGGACGACGCAATTATCGGCATTGAAAATATCCTGCGGCGGCTGCGCGAGAATGGGCTGCTGGCATCGCCGAAACCGAGACTTGACGTGGTTCAAGACGCCTCACTGGAAGTACGGGGCCCCGTGATCTATGCCACCGCCGTGGTGGTCGCCGTATTCGTCCCGGAATTATTTACCTCGAGCGTCCAAGGTCACTTCGTCGGCCCCTTGGCACTCGCGTTCATCTTTGCGGTGCTGGCCTCCCTGCTCGTGGCGATGACTTCGGCGCCGGCGCTGTGCGCATTGTTGTTGCGTCGGCACGACACCCGTCCGGAATCCCGATGGCTGCAGCGACTCAAGCAGTGGCAACGACGCGCGATCGACGGGGTCCGTGGACACCTAAAAGCCACCGGGGCCGTATTGGCGGTGCTGGTCCTCTGCGCAATTATCGCGCTTCCCTTTCTCGGCGGCACCTTTATGCCGGATTTTCGCGAAGGCCATTTCGTCGTTCAGGTCTCTAGCGGAGTCACGGGCACCTCGCTTGACTCAATGTTGGCTGCGGGAAGTCGAATTAGTGCGGATATCCTGGCGCTGCCGTACGTGCAGAGCATCGAACAACAGATCGGCCGTGCGGAATTGAGCGAAGATACCTGGGGACCGCATCGCAGCGAATTCCACGTCGAACTTAAAGACGATCCGAGCATTGACCAAGGCGCCGCCCAAGCAGCGATCAGAGGCATACTGAAGGAATATCCGGGATTTCAAAGCGAGGTTGTGACTTTTCTTGGCGATCGGATCGGCGAGAGCTTGAGCGGTGAGACTGCACAGGCGGCCGTCAAGATCTTCGGCGATGATCTTGATTCAATCGAAGTGACCGCGGATAAGATCGTCGCGGCACTCGGGAAAATTCCAGGCATCGTCGACTTGCAGTTCAAACGTCAGTCGGGCACGCCAACTATCGCACTGGACTTGCTGCCCGACGCGCTGACCGCCAACGGATTAAAGGCGCAGGAAGTTCTAGACGACGTGCAGTCGGCGTATGCCGGGACGGCAATTGGTCAAACTTATCAGGGAATCCGCACGATTGACGTGTCGATTCTGCTGCCGGAGGCGGTGCGGAATAACCCCGCCGAGATCGGCAAGCTGATGATCAGCGGGGCTCGAGGTCCGGTCCCCCTGGAACAACTCGCGCATCTCACTCCATCAGCAGACCGGTACAGCATTGAACATGATGGCGGACAACGCCGTGTCAGCGTGACATTCAACGTGGGCAAAGGGTCGCTACAACAGATTGTACAACAAGCGCAACAAGCGATTGCCCGTACTGTGCCGCTGCCGAGCGGCGTGTTTGTCCAATTTACCGGAGCGGCTGAAGCGGAAGCCAAGACGCGAAACGAACTGCTGCTATATTCCGGTATCGCGTTCGGTCTCATCATCATGATTCTATTGATTTCGTTTCATTGGCGCGCCAATAGCTGGCTGGTGCTCGCCAACCTGCCGTTTAGTTTGATTGGCAGCGTGTTGGCCATTGCCCTCACTGGAATCGGGATATCGCTCGGCACCGTCGTCGGCCTCGTGACCGTTTTCGGGGTGAGCGCTCGGAACGCCATTTTGCAGCTCGCACACTACGAACATCTGGTCGAGGTCGAGGGCGCGGAATGGAATCTCAGTACGCTGCTGCGAGGCGCCAACGAACGCCTGGTCCCCATCCTGATGACCGCGGCGGTCACGGCGCTCGGTCTGGCACCTCTCGCTTTTGGAATCAGCAAGCCCGGTCAGGAGATTGAGGGTCCGATGGCAATAACCGTGCTAGGAGGACTGTTTTCCTCAACACTGTTAAATCTCTTGATCCTACCGGCGCTTGCGTTTCGCTTTGTCACGGTGCCTACAAATTTCGCTATCGCGGGCCAACCACCAGCACGCTGAATGTCTCCGGGACCGGCATCGGTCGGGGGTGGGGTTGTTCGGGAGTCGGCGATGGTGACGCATCGAAATCCGCACTCACCAAGTAAACCTTGCCGCTCAAGGAATCGAGCGCCATCGTGCGGGCGCCATGCTGGGTGGTCACGGACTGGACAATTTGATACCGATCGGGCGTTTCCTGATGAAAGATACTGAGCGTGCCATCGCCGTTCGAACTGAATACCAAGCGGCGCTTGGCATCATACGCCGCGGCGTCTGGGCCATCGCCGATCGTAAGCTTGGTAATTTGCCTTCCTGATACCGCGTCGGTTACCGCCATGACCTTCTTGTCGCACACCGAGAAGAGTCGATGATGCATTTTGTCTATAGCGAGGCCGCTGGGGCTGGCGCAACCCGGCAACATCCAAGTCGCTTTGATCGTCAATTGCTTGCTATCGAGAACAACCAATTGACCCACTTCGCTTTCGATGTTCACGAAAATGCTCCCTTCTTCGTCATCGACCGCAAATTCCGGCTTATCGGGAACAGCCAGCGTACGCACAACCGCCAAACTTTCGGCATCGAGCACCGTTACATCCTTGCTTCGTCCGTTGAAGGTCCACACATGCTTCCCGGAGGGCTCATAGAGGATCGCATCGGGATTGTGTCCGGGGATCTGTGCTTCCTTGATCGTTTTCAGCGTACCCAGGTCGAACATCGTCACGGAATCCGCCCGGCCGTTGCTCGTGTATCCTCGGCGCAGACCTTCCGCCAGCGCGATACCATGGACGCCGTTGGTATTCGCAATGGTGCCGACTATTTTTCCTGACTTCGTATCCACCACATCGACATGGGTGCTGCGACTGACAAAGAGGCGGTCACCCGCGGCGTCGAGTGTCAAATAATCCCAACCGCCGGCGCCGCCCACGGCCCAATGTCGAATCAAGGAAAACGAAGCGTCCGCGGAAGCAGACTGAACGCTCGAGTGGATAAAACAGCCGACGACGATCAATGCAATACCGGCCGGTCGACCAATGTGCTTGGGTAATGAACTCAGCATGGAAATTTCCTCAACCAGATATTTAAAGATACATCTAAGCTAGTATCGCTTCTGCTGAATTGAGCGACGATTACCAATTGGTATAGTTTACGGCACGAACTACGCGCGCTGGCGCGCCGGCGAGATCAATTTCACTGGGCTGGCGCTGCCCCTGTCCGCCGGCCACCGTCGTTGCGCCATATGGGCTCCCAGCTATGTGCACTTGCGCGGCGGCCCCGGCTCCTTGCAGGACCTGATCCGGCATGATTGTCTGATCGGGTCCGGACGTTCGAGTCCGGCCAGCTGGATTCTGCGCGGGCCCAAAGGCAGCGAGGAGGTCAAAGTCAGCGGGCGCTTCAGCGCGAATTCTGCTCAGAGGCTGCTTGTCAGGTTTGGGTATAGCGCTGTTGCCGAGCGTGTTGACTGCCCCGCATCTGCGCGCGGGCCGTTTGATCCATGTGTTGCCCGACTACACTCGTGATGGCGCCGATTTGAATGTCATACTGCCGAGCAGTCAGCAGATTCCTACCGCCGTATCAGCGTTCATCGAATTTGCGGCCGACAAGCTACAGACAATGATCGACGACACAGCGCCTTATGGCGCCTCAACTGGCGAAGACCTGACGGAGTAAGCATGGTGCAGGGCAAATGGAACATCGTCCTCAAGACGCCGTTGGGCGATAAATCCGGCGTCCTGGAATTCAATGAGGACGGCGCGCAGTTGACGGGATCACTGTCCGACGGTGAACACTACGCGGCCATCACCGACGGCAAGATTGCTGGCAATCAGCTCAGCTGGTCGGCCAAGATCACGAAGCCAATGAAGATGAATTTCAAATTCACCGCTACGATCGACGCGGATCGCATCAGCGGAGACGCCAGGCATTTGCTGGGTAAAGCGACCTTTACCGGCACTCGGGCCTAATACCGTGGCGCGTTATGCATCGCTAGTGGATGGGCCAGTAAATTTCGGTTCGCAATTTCTCAGCCGGCGTATTGCCGGGATCGTTGATATACCACGATATCGCCGGCGCCGCAGCGGTGTAGGCATGAGCAGCCATAAACGCACGATAGGCGTCGTAGGTCTTGGGCAATGTGTCATACGGCCCCACATGGGTGGTCTTGAGCGCCTTGCCTGCATAACTTTGGATGATGCGCACATTGTCGCTGGGGCTCAGATCGGCGCGCTCGATGGGTATGCCCGCCTGAAAGGTGAACGTAGTCGTGGTCTGCTCGCCATCGATACCAAGCGGGGCGCCGGCACGCTGCAGCTTGTTCCTGGCCATGAATTTACCGATCTGCCCATAGCCGTCGGCATAGGCCTTGGAAATCGACGCGGTGTCCCACGGCGAGGTCTCCGTGACTACTAAGACGGGCACCGCCTTAAGCTCAACGGCCTCTGCGGTGAATCCGCTGATGTCGACATTCGGCATGCTTTCGATCAGGGTTTTCAATTTGTTCAATCCAGTCTCGTAGTCCTTGCCGATCATGCGGTCCATCATCAATCCGAAGTAGTGCGAAATGGGGCTCGCGCCCATGTCGATGACCAGTGTCCACGTGACGCGCGTCGAAGATCCGGCGGGCGCCAACAGCAGCGCGGCTTTCGCCACACCCATCTTGCCGAAGT
>JAYTXS010000226.1:0-2335 GCA_043742845.1 Gammaproteobacteria bacterium | reverse complement strand
GCGGGCGACCAGAGTCTCGAAGTCCACGCCGGCACCGTACTCCTTCAAGTAATGCGCCAGCGCGACGCGCACGTCATGGTTTTGAACAGCGTCGGTGGTCAGCTCGATGAGCGGCGCGAGTCCCGGTAACTGGGTGTCGATGATTTGCGCGCCGGCTTCCTGGAGCCTTGCTAACGCGAGTTCCGTCAGGCGCAATACCTCTGGGTCAAGATCGGTGAACCAGAAGTCACGAACCACGCCTAAGCGAACACCTTTGAGCGAAGCGGCGTCGAGTCTTTGCCAGTCATTGGCTGCCACCGAATCAAACAGCGCGATATCCTCGACCGTTCGTGCGTGCGGCCCCACCTGATCGAAGAGCGGGGAGATCGGCACACAGCCGCGAGTGGAATAGCGACCCGTGGTGGGCCTGAATCCGGCAATGCCGCAGAACGCGGCCGGTACGCGAATCGAGCCTTCGGTATCTTCGGCGACACCGAGCGGTGCAAGACGCGCGGCAATCGCGGCCGCGGTACCTCCGCTGCTGCCGCCGGGAATGCGCGATGCATCGTAGGGATTATGGACCGCACCGAAGGCGAGATTATTGCTGGTCCAGCCGTAGGAGAGTTCGTGTAAATTCGTCTTGCCGAGTACCAGGGCTCCGGCAGTGCGCAGCGTGGCGACCACCGGCGCGTCTTCCCTCGGACGAAAGTGGCGCAACGCCGCCGTACCGGCGGTGGTCGGGTAGTCGCGCGTATTGACACTGTCCTTCACGGGAATGGGAAGACCGAACAGCGGCCCCGGCTTCGCGCCGGCAAGACGTTCGCGGTCGCGAGCGCGAGCATCCTCGAGCACTTGGGCAGGCACCCGTGTGATGAAGGCGTTGAGGCTGTGCGCAGCCTGACAGCGCGCGAGCAGCGCCTCTGCATAGCGCTCCGACGTAAGAGCACCCTGCGACATGTGGGCAACCGCTTCCACGGCAGTAAGGTTGCACAGTTCCGAGCCGTTGCTTGCGGACGTGCTGCTTGCGGACCTGCCGCCGGCGGCCGACATTACGACCGTCGCCGTCGTGCCCAGCACGAAGCTGCGGCGCGAAATATCAGAGGGCTCAGACACGGTCACGCTTCAGCGCCTGGCACATGCAGTGCACCGCGCCGCCGCCATTGCCGATCATGGACACGTCAGGGTCGTAAACCGTGAGTCCCTCCGCGCGGCATGCGGCGACGAGATTCTTGCTCGACGCCGGTACCAGCACACGGTCCTTGCCCAGCGCCACCACATTGGTGCCCAGTTGCATGGCGTCGCTGTAGGGCACTTCGATGGCACGAATTCCTCTCGAGCGTAGCCACTCAACCAGTTCCGGCTCGACGGCTTCCACGCATACCACCGCCAGACCTTCGGTGAGCATCCCCATCTGCACATCCAAGTGCAGAAAATGCGAATCGAAAGCGTAGGTATGAAACTCCCAGCCTTCCGCCTCAAACCAACTCTGCAACTGCCGCACGGCAGGCTCAATGGAGCGTTCGCCCGAGTAACCACAGGCGGCGACACCCGGCTTCAGCACCATGAAGTCCCCGCCCTCGACATTGCCGGCGGTGATCATGTCGTAAATTGGAATACCGGTATCGAGATAGAATTGCAGGCAGGCCGCGTATTCGCCGCGGCGATAGGATTTTTGCAGCTGCATGATCACGGCGCCCCAGGGAGTCATGACGCTGCTGTCGCGCGCGAAGATTTGGTAGGGCAGCGTGGACTCGGCCGCAAGGAAGTGTACTTCGACTTCCGCTTGCCGGTAGGCATCGACCATTTCCGCGTATTGCTGCCGTGCCACCGCAAAATCGAACTTCAGCCCGACGCGCTCGGCACGCTGGCACACGGCGTTACCCGGCTGCCATTCGAAGTGATCGATGGGCCCGATCAGGACGTCGCGCAATGTGCCGTACTCGCTATCGACGCCCCATTTGTCGAGCAGGCGGGTGCCGCCGCCCTGAATTCTTGTTCGCAGTTGCATCGTGAGACCTTTTCGCGTGAATCACCCTCGGGCCTGTGTATCATAGCGCAGGATGTCCGCGTGTTCCGTCATGTAATCACCGATCGCGGTCATGAATCCGGCGACGTCGTCCTCTACCATGGGCAGCGAGAGATTGATCATGCCGCGCGGTGCAATGTAGAAACCGCGCTCCATGAGCTCCAGGTGAAACAGCCGTCGCCGCGCAGAATCGGGTGCTTCGATCTGCCGAGGATCCATGATCGGAAGGTCATGCCAGTGGGTGGTGAGCACGCCGCCGATGCCTGTCGCCTGAAACCCTATGTTCAGTGTCCTGCCTCGCTCGTTGAGCCGTTCGCGCAGGGAATCGCC
>JAYTXS010000225.1:0-2381 GCA_043742845.1 Gammaproteobacteria bacterium | reverse complement strand
CACGCGCAAATTTCTCGGGATTCTTGATGCCCTCGAGGTACAAGCCGAAGGCCGTCACTCGCGAGTCCTGGCAGAGAATTTCGATCAGGTCCTCCACCGCCAAACAGGTTTGATTGCCGACGGTGAACAAACAGCCGATCGGCAGAGAGCGCTGATTGAACATGAGAGTGAGCGCAATGGTGCCGCTCTGGCAGATGAGTGCGACGCCGCGCTCGATAGGCGCGCCCACGATCTGATCGGGCATCATCGCCACTTTGTCGAAGAAATTGACGAAGCCGTAGCAGTTAGGTCCAAAGAAAGGTAATTCGCCCGCACGGTTCGACAGTTCGCGAGTCAGCTGATGCCCCGATTCGGTCCCGGTCTCGGAAAAACCCGCCGTGAAACACACGAAGCCGCCGGCGCCGCGGGCGGCTATCGCGCCGGCCACGCCGGGCGCCTCGCTATTGGGCACCGCGAGGAATACGGCATCGGGACTGCCCGGAAGATCGGCCACCGATCGGAAGTACGTGGTCGTTTCGGTCGAGCGCCGGGTGGGGTGCACCCGCCATAGCTCGCCGGAGTAGCCGATCGCGAGATTGCCGGCGGCAACCGCGTCGGTCCACGCGCCGGCGCCGATCAAGGCGATGCTGCGCGGCGCGATGAGTCGATGTATATCCATCGGGAGCGTTCTCAGCGGCGCTTCAGTTCAATCTTGCGGGAACGGGGAGCGAAGGCCTCGCGCGCCGCCTCGGGTGCCTGCAGCGCCGCAAGCTTCGCCTGTACTTCTTCAGGGAAAGGCGCCGAGCTGGGCTTTTCTCCTTGATGGACGTGCAGCAGCATCATGTCGGTGGTCGCGACCGGGTCGCTGACTCGAGAGCACAAGAATCGGCACCCGACATGAATTCTCTTGCGATCGAAATCCAATATCGCGGACTCGACGCGAAGATCATCCGTGCTCTTGACCTCGTGCAGAAAGTGCAGGTGCAGCTCGAGCGTATAGAGAGTGCACTGCGTGCGTGCACGGTAGCCCGCATCCAGGCCTAAAAAATCCATGAGGTCATCGATGGCGTAGCTTGCCACCAAGCCGTAGTAGGCGTCGCGCAGGTGCCCGTTGAAATCGATCCACTGCGGTTCGATCGTGGCGTGATAGAGGGGCATCTGCGTCATCGCGGCGGTACTCAACGCAGTTGCAGCTTCTCGCGAGCCTGCGCGGGGGTCAGCACCCGCGCTCCCAAGGCCTCGACGATGCCGCGGGCTTTTTCCACCAATTGAGCGTTGCTGGCGTACACGCCCTTACTCAAATAAAGATTATCCTCGAGCCCGACGCGCACATTGCCGCCGAGCAACACCGATTGCGCCACCCACGGCATCTGCATGCGACTGATCGCGAAAGTGCCCCAATTGCAATTCTCGGGCAGGGTATTGACCATGGCCAGGAGATGGCCGACATCGGCGGGCACGCCGTATGGAATCCCCATGCACAATTGAATGAGCGACGGAGCGGTCAGCAAACCTTCTTTGACCATTTGCCGCACGAACCACAGGTTGCCGGTATCGAAGACCTCCAACTCGGGCTTGACGCCCAGGTCTTTACAAATGCCCGCGCCCTGGCGCAGGTAATTGGGAGTGGACACGTAGGCGCGGTTGCCGTCGCCGAAATTCAAGCTGCCGCAGTCCAGGGTGGCGATGTCGGGACGATACAGGCCTTCCTGGCACAGATCGATGACGTGGCGCATCCGATCCTCCTGGTTGACGAAATCGCTGCCGGGGCCGGGGGTATCCTTGAGGCCGTTGTCGCCGACGACGATGTAGCCGCCCATACCGCAGGTCAGATTCACGATCACATCGACTTTGCTTTCGCGAATGAGCTTGACGACTTCGCGGTAGTGCTTGGTCTGCATGCTGAACACACCGGTTTGCGGCTCGCGCACGTGGATGTGGACGATGGCCGCGCCGGCCTGGGCCGCGGCAATGGCGGTGGCGGCGATTTCGGCCGGAGTGACCGCGCAATGCGGGCTCTTGGTGACCTTGGTGTCATCGCCGGTGACGGCGCAAGAAATGATGACGTCGTAATTCATGGAATTCCCCACAGGCTTAAAGACGTAAGGTTCGATTTTATTATCTTCATAATAATATTTAAACCCGGCCGGGGCAACTGCCGCGCGCACGCCCCTTAAGGAGGCGCGTCCCGTGGCCAGTGGGGCCGTCAAGAACAGCAGCGGCGCGTTTTAGGGGGCAGCACCTGTGTGCCGTCCGCCCGCGAGCGCGCGAATGATCTCGGTTTCGCAGCACACTCCGAGAATTCTGCCCTCTTCCACCAGCAGCACCGGGTGCCCCGTCGAATGACGCAGTTGAATGATGGACTGTAACGACAATGAGGCCGGCGCCACGGCAAGTCCGGG
>JAYTXS010000224.1:0-1836 GCA_043742845.1 Gammaproteobacteria bacterium | reverse complement strand
GGTCAAGGTCTTCGGAATGACGTCGAAGTCAGTGGAGAAGAATGCCGCTTTCTGCTTATAGCCGCGCTGCACGTCGTCGTAAAAGCCGATCGAGTCGTTACGCACGGCGTGATTGTTCGCGCTCGAGGTGGGAGGCGCGATCAGCGGAATGAACCCGGCCCCGTCGGCGCGGTATGCCCAATCGGAGATGTCTTGGACCAGAAAGTTCTCGTAGAAAAGGCCGCCGATGGCGCGCCAACGCCAGTCGTCCGGGGTGCTCAGGCGAAACTCGTGGTTTTGGTGGGTATTGCGCTGCTGCACATGGAAGGTCGCCACCGGGGAGAGGCAGGCACCGTTCGGGGTGCCGTTGGCGACGGCCTGCGCCGTGTGCGGGATGATGCAGGAGTAGTAATCGCCGTAGGCGCCGCGATTGTAATTGGTGTAGTCGGCAACTTGGTCGACGTTGCGCACCAGGTAGCCGCCGGTATACACGGCCTTCAGTTCGCCTATCTTGCCGTTCACCGTCCAGGCGGTATTCTCGAATTTGTCCTTGTCGTACTGCGGTGTAAAAAGATTGACGGAGAGGTCGGGCAGCTTCTGGCCGTCGGAGCCGTACTGCATTTCGGCGAAGATGCCGTCCGCTTCCATGTTCTGGTACGACTGGGTGAGCAGTACGTTCCAGTCATCGTTGATTTGGTACAGGCCGGACAGGCGAAAGCCTTGATAGGTGACCGGGTTGATGGCATTGCCCACCACCGAATTATTCGTGCCGATCACATTGTTCGCGGGAACGACGCCGCCGAAATAATAGGCTATCCCAAGGTCGGTGCTCTTACGGGTGAAAGTGCCGGGAACGTTGTTGATGTAGCCGCCGCGCCGCTCGTTGTAAATGACCGCACGCAGGGCGAACTTGTCCTCGATCAGCGGCAGGTTGATGGTGGCGTCGATGCTGCTGCTGGGGTCCCCATGCGAGGTGTAGCCGTAACCGGCATTGAAGATGGCTTCGGTCTTGTCGAGCTTGGGCTTATTCGTGATATAGCGAATCACGCCTGCCTGGGCGCCGGCGCCGAACAGCGTGCCCTGAGGGCCCTCGAGCACTTCGATGCGTTCGATGTCGGCCGCGTACACGTCGAGATTGCGGCCCGGCAGCTGTGCCGATTGTTCATCCAGGTACACCGCAACGTTCGGAAAGCTGCCGGTGGCGCCGGAGGATTGCTCGCCATCCTCGGTGGTCGCCAGGCCGCGCATGTAAATGAGGCCTTGTCCGGGGCCCTGGTTGGCGACCGTTACATTGGGCAGGAACTTGACGTAGTCGTTCAGGGTGGTGATGTTCAACTGCTTGATGGTTTCGCCGGTCAGCGCCGTGATGGTGATCGGCACGTTCTGCATGTTCTCCGTGCGGCGCTGAGCGGTCACGGTGATTTCCTGGATTCCCTCGGTGGCTTGCGTGTCCGTGGCGGCGGCGGCGTGCGCGAATCCCGTGCCGGATCCGCTCAAAATGGCGGCAATCGCATAGGAGAGCTTCGGATTGGAGTTCATTCTTTATCCCTTATGAATTATTGATTCTCAAACACACGCCCGCAGTCGCTCAGCGGCTCGCCTACGGCGCAACGAACATCCCTATGCCAGCAATGTCTGCTTGGCTATTTCTCTTCGAGAGTAGCGCATCGTCTCCGCGCCGCTATTTTGTTTGCGATGTATCTTTGTCTAATTGCGACATAGTGATCGCAGCCCGAGGGGCCGCATTCACGTGTCGTCCGGCCCCAAGCGCGCGGGGAATCCGGGAGCGCGCAGCGCGGTACCGACGCAATCCTCGAGCAGCTTCACGATCATCGACGACCACGCAGCGCCGCCATA
>JAYTXS010000223.1:0-7300 GCA_043742845.1 Gammaproteobacteria bacterium | reverse complement strand
AAGCTGCCGTCGCTGCGCATTTCAACGAACACTGCGGCGATCTCCAGCAGGGCGTCGGTTTGCGAATTGAAACCACCCGTTTCGACATCGATTACCACCGGCAGAAAACCGCGAAACCGCGTGGCATAGGTGATCGGGGCAATCTGTGTCATACGCCCTCGGTGTCCGTCAGACGCCAGGCAATCGTTTCACCGGCGCGATACGGCACCAGTGTGCCGTTGCCGAACTCGTAGGCCGGCGGCGGCGTCCACGATTCCTTGACCAGCGTAATCGTTTCATCGTGGCGAGGCAGGCCGTAAAAATCTGCGCCGAAGTGGCTGGCGAAGGGTTCCAGGCGATCAAGCCGGCCTACTGAATCGAAGGCCTCGGCATACAATTCCAGCGCCGCGTGAGCGGTGAACATGCCGGCGCAGCCGCAGGCAGTCTCCTTGGTGGCGCGTTCATGCGGCGCACTGTCCGTTCCCAAAAAAAACCGCGGATTGCCGCTGCTTGCGGCGCTGAGCAGCGCCTCACGGTCGCGCTCGCGCTTTAGAACCGGCAGGCAGTAATAGTGCGGCCTGATGCCGCCGGCGAAAATGGCGTTGCGGTTATGCAGCAAGTGCTGCGGCGTGATGGTGGCTGCGACTCCGGCCCGCGCCCGCGTGACGAACTCGACCGCGGCCGCCGTCGTAATGTGTTCGAACACCACGCGCAGACCGCGGAAGCGTTCGATCAAGGGCCCAAGCACGGTATCGATGAAATGAGTCTCGCGATCGAACACATCGATCTGCGGACTCGGCGATTCGCCATGCACCAGCAGGGGCATGCCGATCTCTTCCATGCGTGCCAGGACTGCATGCACGGCGGCAATATCCGTCACGCCGGCATCCGAGTGTGTGGTCGCACCGGCCGGATACAGCTTGATTCCGTGAACGAATCCGGCCGCGCGCGCGCGATCGATCTCATCCGGCGCCGTGGAATTCGTCAAGTACAGGGTGAGCAGCGGCTCGAATTGCGCGCCCTTGGGCAGCGCCGCGACGATGCGTTCGCGATAGGCGAGCGCCAAGGCCGTTGTGGTGATCGGCGGTTTCAGATTCGGCATGACGATGGCGCGTCCGAAGCGCCTTGCGGTGAATTTCACGACCGCCGCCAAAGCGGCCCCGTCCCGCAGATGCACGTGCCAGTCATCGGGCCGGCGCAGGGTGATGCTGTTCATTTACGCGCGCGTGCCGCGGCGCGCGCCGGCGGCCAGCCACGACGCAGCAAATCCAGAGTGTAACGCACGCCAAAGCCGGTGATTTCCGTGGCAATGTGGGCAAGGCCGCCGTGGCGCGTGCCGGCCGCGAGGTCAAGGTGCAGCCAGGCAATCTCCTTGGGCACGAAACGGTTCAAGAACCGCGCCGCCAGGATGTGGTCGCCCTTGCCGTCGGTGGCGCATTGCAGGACGTCTGCGACGCTGCTCTCGATGTCCGTGTCGAAGTCGGCATCCATCGGGAAGCACCAGACGCGCTCGCCGCTGCTGTGGCCGGCGGACTCGATCAGATCGCGCGCCTCAGGCCGGTTGGTGAACGCGCCGCTGTAACGTTCGGTCAGCGCATACACGCACGCGCCGGTGAGCGTCGCGTAATCGATGATGGCGCGCGGCTTGCGCGCGGCGGCAAGACTTAACGCATCGGCCAAAACCATGCGGCCTTCGGCGTCGGTGTGAATCACTTGAATGGTCGTGCCATTGTAGGCGCGCACCACATCTTGCGGTTTGTAAGCCAGCGGACCGATACGATTCTCGGTGATCGCCAGCCAGCAATCCACCGCAACCGGGGAGCGCAAGGCATGCAGCGCGTACAAGCTGCCCACGGCAACCGCGCTGCCTTCCATGTCGGTGTGCATGTCGAGCATGCTCTTATGCGGCTTCAGGTTTGTGCCGCCCGTATCGAAACAGATGCCCTTGCCTACCAGGCCTATGGGGGCACCGGCGCGACGCGACGCGGCGGCGCCGACCGGCCGGTAGGCCAGGTGCGCGATGCCGGCATCACGCGTACCGTTTCCCTGCGACACCGCGAGAAATGCCCCCGCGCCCAGACGTTTCAGCTCGGTCTCGCCGTAGAATTTGAAGCCCAGCTTGAGGCGCTGCGCGAGCTCCTGCAGCAGGCGGCGATAGCCGCGCGCGTCCAAGGTGTTCGGCGGCAACGCAGTCAGCCAACGAGCTAGGTTATTGCCCGCCGCCGTCGCCAGCGTCAGGTCGAGATCGGGCAATTTTTTTGCGGCTGCAATGTCGATGCGCGCCAGCCGTTCGCGTTTTTTCGGCTTGCTCTTGAATGAGGCGAAGCGAAACGCCGCCGCCTCGAGTGCCGCGACGGTGGCGTTCAACGTAGCATTCGCTGCGTCTACGCTGCAGCCCTGCTGCCACAGCAGCAGCGACTGCGGGTCGCCGTCCAGGGCGCTGCGAGCGAGCTTTCCCGCCGCCTGCAGGCGTTCGAAAGTGCTGGCCTCTTCGGCCAGGCACGCCACGATCAACAAGGTCTGGGCCTGCGCCCCGACCCTCAAGTGAAAGCAATCGCCCGCCTTGCGCACCTTACGTGCGTACAGGCCGCGCAGCACCGCGCCGTGCGGCAACGCGCGCCAATCCGCAGTGGTAGGCGTGAGGGGCAGGAACACCAAGGCGCTGGAGTAGCGGGCGAGCAGTGAAGCGGTGAGCCGTGCGCCTATTTGGCGCACGGGCACTAGCAGAAGGTCTAGGGGCAAGCGAGTGGGCATATCGTGAAATCGCAAGCCTATCCCTGGCTTGACCGTGAAAATCCAAACCCCGAAGATAGAGCCAAGTTAAGCAACCGATATAACGTTGGCAGTCAGCGCAATGTCGCTGTACCGTGCTTGTCATGTTAACAGGACACGTGGGCGTGTGCATTTTATGACTCAACAATCGCCGTTCGAAGACATTGATCCCATCGAAACGCAGGAGTGGCTGGAATCGATCGATTCCGTCATGCGTGCGCGGGGCCCGCAACGCGCCCACTTCCTGCTCGAGAAACTGGTGGACTTCACGCGCCGCTCCGGCGCCTATCTGCCCTTCAAGCCGAACACTGCCTACCTCAACACCATTTCCAAGGTGCAGGAGCCCGATTACCCCGGTGATCGCTCCTTGGAAAGACGCAACGAGGCCTACATACGCTGGAATGCCTTGGCCATGGTGGTGCAGGCGAATCGCGTCAGCTCGGAATACGGAGGCCATATCGCCTCGTACGCATCCGCTGCGACGCTCTATGAGGTCGGCTTCAATCATTTTTGGCGTGCGCGAAGCGCTGCCCATCCCGGGGACATGATCTTCGTGCAAGGGCATTCCAGTCCGGGAATCTACGCGCGCGCCTACCTCGAAGGCCGTTTGGACGAAAGCCAGTTGATGCGCTTTCGCCAGGAGGTCAAGGGCGGCGGCCTATCTTCTTACCCGCATCCCTGGCTGATGCCGGATTTCTGGCAGTACCCCACGGTGTCGATGGGGTTGGGTCCGATGACGGCGATTTTTCAGGCGCGTTTCGTGCGCTATCTAGAGCATCGCGGCATCGTGCCGCCCTCCGACCGCAAAGTTTGGGCGTTCTTGGGCGATGGTGAAATGGATGAGCCCGAATCCATGGGCGCCTTGACCATGCCGGTGCGCGAGAAGCTCGACAACCTGATTTTCGTGATCAATTGCAATCTGCAGCGTCTCGACGGCCCGGTGCGCGGCAACGGCAAAATAATACAAGAGCTGGAGGCGGCGTTCCTCGGCGCCGGCTGGAACGTCATTAAGGTGGTGTGGGGCTCACGCTGGGATCCTTTGCTCGAGCGCGATCAGAAGGGCCTGCTCAAGCGTCTCATGGAAGAGTGCGTGGACGGGGAATATCAGAACTTCAAGTCCAAGGGCGGCGCGTATACCCGCGAGCACTTCTTCGGTAAATATCCGGAGACCAAGGAGATGGTTGCCAATATGTCGGATGAGGAAATCTGGCGCCTGAATCGCGGCGGCCACGATCCGCAAAAAGTGTATGCGGCCTACGCTTCCGCCATGGCCCACAAGGGCGCGCCCACCGTCATCTTGGCGAAAACCATCAAAGGCTTCGGCATGGGCAAGTCGGGGGAGGGACTGAACTCCGCCCATCAGCAAAAAAAGCTCGGCGATGAAGCGCTCAAGGAAGTGCGCGACCGGTTCAATATTCAAATCACCGATGAGGAGATCGCAGGGCTGACCTTCAGAAAGCCGGCGGAAGACAGCGAAGAACTGAGCTATCTGCAGGAGCGCCGCGCCGCTCTCGGCGGCTTCTTGCCGTCGCGCAATTCGGCCTCGCCGCCGCTGGTAGTGCCCCCGTTGGAGGCATTCAGCTCGCTGTTGGAAGGCACTGCCGATCGCGAAATCTCCACCACCATGGCGTTGGTGCGAATGCTGACTACCCTCGTCAAGGATAAGAACATCGGCAAGCACATCGTGCCCATCGTGCCCGATGAGGCGCGCACCTTCGGCATGGAGGGAATGTTTCGCCAGATAGGTATTTATTCTTCGGTCGGGCAGTTGTACACGCCGCAAGACGCCGATCAGCTCATGTTTTACCGCGAAGACAAGCAGGGGCAAATTCTCGAGGAAGGCATCAACGAGGCGGGTAGCTTGTGCTCCTGGCTCGCGGCGGCGACTGCGTACTCGAACCATGGTGTGAGCATGGTGCCCTTCTACATTTACTACTCGATGTTCGGATTTCAACGAGTCGGCGATTTCATCTGGGCGGCGGGTGACAGTCAGGCGCGGGGCTTTTTGGTCGGCGGCACCGCCGGACGCACCACCCTCGCAGGCGAGGGATTGCAGCATCAGGACGGGCACAGCCAATTGGTCGCGACCACGGTGCCGAACTGTGTGGCCTATGATCCGACCTATGCCTATGAGCTCGCCGTGATCGTGCAGGACGGATTGCGGCGGATGTACCAGGAACAGGAAAACATTTTCTACTACATCACCTGCATGAACGAGAACTATACCCATCCGGCGATGCCGGCGGGCGTGACGCAAGGCATCTTGAGCGGCATGTACCTGCTGCAGACCGGCGGCCCCGGCAAGGTGCGCGTGACGCTGTTCGGCTCGGGAACGATACTGCGCGAAGTGCTGGCGGCCGCGGAACTGCTGGAGAAGAATTACGGCGTGGCTGCAGACGTTTATTCGGTCACGAGCTTCAGCGAGTTGCGCAAGAACGCCCTGGCGATCGAGCGCCACAACCTGCTGCACCCCGACGCACCGGCGCAGCTCACGTATATTCAAGAGGCGTTGGCGAAACGGGAGGGCCCATTCATTGCCGCCACCGACTATATAAAAACCGTGGCGGATCAGATTCGCCAGTGGATACCCGGACGCTACGCGGTGCTCGGCACTGATGGCTACGGCCGCAGCGATTCGCGTGCGGAGCTACGGCGCTTTTTCGAAGTGGACCGGCACTACGTAACGATTGCTGCTCTGAAGGCGCTCGCTGACGACGGCAAGATCGATAAGCACACGGTAGCGGACGCGATGCAGGCCTTTGGCATCGATCCGGACAAACCCAATCCTCTGTCGGTCTAGGCGGTAGCGTGGCCAATCCAATTGAAGTTCTGGTGCCTGACATCGGCGGATTCAAAGACGTCAGCGTGATCGATGTCCTGGTCAAGGATGGCCAGCAGGTCGAGAAAGAAGCGCCGTTGATCACCATCGAAACAGAGAAGGCAGCGATGGACGTGCCGGCTCCCGTGGCGGGCCGCATCACACAGGTCAAGCTCAAGCAGGGCGATAAAGTATCGGAGGGTTCGCTGATTTTGGTGCTCGAGCCGGCGGCCGATGCCGCTGCGCCGATGCGGGCACCCGCAGCGGTTCAGTCGCCCGCACGCGCAGCGAATCAGGCACCCGCGGCCGCAACCAACGCACCGTCAGCCGCACCCATCGCGGCGACTGCTGACATGGTGACGCGGCCGGTAGCGGCGCGCGCACCTGCGACGATTGATGAGGCGGCGTTCTCGAAAGCCTACGCCAGTCCCTCGGTGCGAAAATTTGCGCGCGAGCTGGGCGCGGATCTCGGCCGGATAAAAGGCACAGGCGCCAAGGGCCGAATCTCGCAAGACGATGTGAAGGCACAGGTCAAAGCCATTTTGACGGCGCCGTCCGCGGTGCCGGTTGCGCCGGTATCGCCGCTGCCGAAGGTGCCGACGGTGGATTTCGGGCTGTTCGGTGCCATCGAACTCAAACCACTATCGCGAATACAAAAGATCTCCGGTGCCAGACTGCAGGCGAGCTGGATCAATCTGCCGCATGTGACCCAGCACGAAGACGCGGATATCACGCAACTCGACGCTGCACGCATAGCGATGAAAGCCAAGGCAGCCGAAGCAGGAGTGCGGTTGACGCCGCTCGTTTTCGTCATCAGGGCGTGCTTGCTGGCGCTCAAGGAATTTCCGACATTCAATTCCTCCTTGGATGCCGGAGGTGAAAACCTCGTTCTCAAGAAGTACTTCAATATCGGATTCGCAGCCGACACGCCCAATGGATTGGTAGTGCCGGTGATCGCGCACGCCGATCGCCTGAATATTTTTGAAATCGCGCGCGTGCTTGCGGACATGTCGGAAAAAGCGCGCGCCGGGAAATTGAAGAATATCGACATGCAAGGCGGTACATTTACCATATCGAGTCTGGGCGGCATCGGCGGCACGTCCTTTACGCCCATCATCAATGCACCGGAGGTAGCCATCCTCGGCGTCTCCAAGTCCAGCCAGAAACCCGTATACATCCAGGGTGCATTCATACCGCGCCTGATTCTGCCGCTATCTTTGTCCTACGATCATCGGGTGATCGACGGCGCCGCCGCTGCGCGCTTCGTGGTGTTTCTTGCCAAGGTGTTGGGCGATGTGAAGGCTCTGCTATGAGCATGGTCGAGGTGCGGATTCCGGAGATGGGCGACTCAAAGGGCGTCACTGTGGTCGAGGTGCTCGTAAAAAAAGGCAGTGAGATTCGCATCGACGATCCGCTGATCACTCTCGAGACTGAGAAGGCCTCGATGGATGTGCCGTCGCCTGTGAATGGAATCATCGACAGCATCGACATCAAGAAGGGAGATGAGGTGGCGGCGGGCGCATTAATCGCCACCGTGCAAGTAGCGGATGCTGCGGCAGCCGTTGCTGAGCCGCCCTCGGCGCCGGCTGCGGTGCCTCCAAAGGTGCAGCGGCTCTCATTAGGCGCCGGTAATGCTGGCGCCGGTCCGGTGCCCGGCGCTGTAGATCTGGTAGTGCTGGGCGCGGGGGTCGGCGGTTATACCGCGGCCTTCAGGGCCGCCGACTTAGGGCT
>JAYTXS010000222.1:0-2847 GCA_043742845.1 Gammaproteobacteria bacterium | reverse complement strand
GACAGTCCCTCAAGGTCACCCGCCCCAAGGCCGGTGAAAATCTCTCCCGGCTCAAACTCGAGATCGATCTGATAGCCGACGAACCCGTGCAGCCGGTAGACTTCCTCGCCGTTGTAAGCCGCGACGCGAATTCGGGCATCGACAAGTCCTCTGGACGGTACTGTTTCAGCAAATGCACTCGCGCAAAACAGCAGGCCGCAGCAGGCGAATGTTGCTGCCCCATACAGCCGCATTGCACGCCTCAATGTCTTTCTATTGTTCATGATGCAGACCTTTTGCTGAGGTTTGCTCCACCAACACTTCGGGTTCGGAACGCAAGTCCACGATCTTGAAGCCGAGCGGATTCCAACGCCGGGTCTTCGGATCCTTCGCCGGCTCCGCGTAGGCGTATTGAATGGTTGCCGCCCAGTGCGTAAAGGTTTCCTCCGCTCCGGGGCCCTGCCGCGCGGCCTTCAGATAGCGCACCTGCGCAAGATCGGACAGTCCGTTCGATCGCGTAAAGAAGCTCACCGAGTTGACCTGCACCCGGATCGTGCTGCCGTCCTTGTGCACATTGAGGGGAGAGGTAGGATTGGTGGCGCTCCACAGCGCGTACCACGCCTGATTGCGCTGCGCCGAATGAAAAGCCCCGCATTCCTCGTAGTCGCTCTCCGCGGTAGCGAAATTGAAGCGCTCGCACACGGTCAGATAATGCGTGAGAAAATACCGCGTCACGGCCTCCTCAGGCGTGGCACGCCCGGCATATACCGGGACGACATCGACGACGCCGGTGCTGCTATCGACGCGCACCACGAAGGGATCGACGCGCTTCAGCGGCATGAGCACGACCAGAGCCAGTGCGCTCGTGACCGCGCACAGCCAACCGGCCGCGGCCACCCACCAAGCGATGCGCGCGTTGTGCCGAAATTGCGCCGCACGATCCGTATCCCACGACTGCGCTTCGCGGAAATACGCCTGCACGGCGTGGGTCGTGCTCAAGGCGCTCTCCGCGCCGGAGAGCTGTGAACTCCCCCACTGGAACCGCTGGCCGCGGCCGCATTGATGGGCTGCAAATGCGCGGTACAGCGAACCGTGGGCGTGGAGCACCCGCACAACAGCGGTATCAAACAAATGATCAATCGCATGACGTCACCCTCCTTGGTGTTACGGCCTATCGTTCCTTCCCAACCGATTTCAGTCGCTATCGAACATCGCGGCCGGTCCGCTGCATCGTGCCGCGCAAGGAACGCGCAGTGCCGGCTGCCGAATACGCTGCCGCCAGGCCTGCGGTCTTGCCCGCGGCCCAGCGGGTGGGCCGCATCACCATGCCGGCAACACGACTCAAGAGCCCCATGGAACTGAGCGAAAAACCGCCGGCCAGCCCCGCCGCAATCGGCATGACCTGGCGCAAGAGCAGGAATACCAGCACAGCGATCAACACCATATGCAAGGCATCGACGGTCAGGAGCGCTGAACCAAGGGCCGCCGTTTGCGTGGCGTATGACTGCACGATCTGCAGCAGCAAAGCCCCGACCATTACGGTCAACACGGTGATCAGTGCGTAATTGATGAGTTGCGCAATCCAGGCCGCGAACAGGCGCTTGGTGGCGTCGAAAAATAACATGGCGATGAACAGCGGCCCGAGCGCCAGTAGAATCGCCAGAGCAATATTCGAGAGTGCGATCAGAAACATCGCATACACGCATAACAGCCCCATCAGGCACCACACCACTACCGCCGCTGTGTAAAAGCCCAAATCGCTTCCGAATGACGCGGCGCTGCCGCGAGCCCACAAGCTACCGCCCACCGCGCCGCCGCGCTCCCAAATCGTATCGATGGTGGCCACAGGGTCCCCGGCTCCCACGACTGCCGCAGCGAGCTGCGCGGGGGCGTTATAAAAGGTATCGACGATCAGAGTGTTGTACAGCCATAGGTGTAGTCCCGCTCCTAGGATCAGCGCCAGCAGCAGAATGCGTTTCAGCCCCTCGCGAACCGGTTCTTCGATTTTGCCGGTCAGCTGCAGATAGCCCCATGCCATTACGTACACCGTGGCCAGCGTCACAATGGCGGGCTCGAGGACTGCCGCCAAGCGCGCCGTATTGTCACCGACGTACGTCGCCGTTTGAGCATTGAGCCACGTCCAAAATGTCGCGAAGAATCCCACGTTGAGTCCTTTAGCTGCGCTGCCGGTCAGGGCGCCGGCCGGAAGCGGGTCTCGAAGCGCCCCTGTCCGGCTATGGTCTGTTCTCTTGCCTGCTCCCGAATGACCGACTCCTGCGCCTGGGTTGTCTGATAGAGAACCAGCATCTTCGTCTGTTCGTTTTGCAGCATCCCGAGCTCAGCGCTGATCCTTGCCTGCAAATCGAGAATGGCTTTTTGGTCCGCAGCCGTCGATATGGCCGCAATCAAGCTTTGGATGGAGGCGAAGCGATCGCTCGCATTCGCGAGCGCCGCGTGGCTCAATGCCTGTTGAGTAGCGCTCGACTGACGCGAGGCGAGAATCATCTGCTGATCGGCTGGGGACAACCACGCTACGCTCTGCGGTGACAGGACGGCATTTGCAGCGATCGCACTGCGCACATCGGCGGCCAGCCCTGCGTACCCGGCCGTGCCCTGCCCCTGCATCAGGCTGTTCAGCTGCATCCAATTGGTGGGCAAGTAATTGCGTGTAACGCCCGAGAGCAGCAGCTGCATGCCGCGATCACCCGTCATGGCTAGCAGCGCCTGCTGCGCCGATTGCAGTTGGTTGCGGGCGGTCTCCAATTGCTGCTGCATGGTTTGCACTTCTTGGACTAGTTGCGCGATGGCCGGCACATCGATGACCGCCAATTGGGCGCGGGCGGCGGGAGTGGTCGCCATTGAAGTCGC
>JAYTXS010000221.1:0-4509 GCA_043742845.1 Gammaproteobacteria bacterium | reverse complement strand
ATGGCGCCCAACTTGGATGCGTCGATGTTGCCGCCGGACACGATACAGACGATATTCCCCTTTCCACATCGTCCGGCCATCGCGGCGGCGACCGATGCGGCGCCGGCCGCCTCGGCGATCACATGATGCCGTCGCGCCAGAACTCGGATCGCATCAGTGATCTCGGCAAACGACGCACATACCGCGTGATCAACCATGCGCCGAACCAGCGGCCACATGTCCTCGAGCACAGTCGTACTCCCCATTCCATCGACGAAGCTCTGGAGGTGGGGCACCTGGGTGGGCCGGCCGCTCGCCAGTGCCGCGGCAGCCGGTTGAGCGGCTTGCGATTCCGCGACGATCATCCGCACCTCGGGCTTTAGGCGCCGCATCACGGATCCAATGCCGCAGGCGAGGCCGCCGCCGCCGAACGGCACAACTACGGAGTCGATGTTCGGTTGATCCTCGATGATCTCAGCGCCGATGGTGGCATTGCCCGCGATCACGGCGGATTCAGCCACCGGATGGATGAACACGCCGTCTTCGCCGGGAAATTGGCGGCCCGTCAGCACCTTCCACCATTCATCGAAGGGTAGTCGAATCACTTTCGCTCCGAGTTCGGCCAGCGCGTCCGACTTGGTTTTCGCCGAGCCTTCCGGCACCACGACCGTCGCCGGTACACCGATTTCGCGTGCCGCGAATACCAGGCCAAGTCCAAAATTGCCGGCACTGGCGGTCAACACGCCGCGCCGCAGCCATTGCGGATCCATGGTTTTGAGCGCATTGCGGGCGGCCCTAATTTTGAAAGAGCCGAGCGGCTGCAGGTTTTCGAGCTTGAGGTAGATGTTGATGCCCGGAATATCTGCGACGAGCTTGAGCAACGGCGTGCGTAGCGCAAATCCTTGGATGTGACGGCGCGCGGCGGCCACGTCGTCGGCGCTCGGGAGGACCAAGGCGGAGCTTGGCGTGCCGGTTTGGCTCAAAAATCAATGACCTGGCCGATGCCGGCGGCGCGTGCCTGATGCAGCACGTAGTGCGCCGAGGCGAGATCCTGGGGCGCGATGCCGAGGGACTTGTACAGAGTGATGTCGGAAGAGGAGCGTCGGCCGGGTTGGGAGCCATTGGCCACCTCGCCGATCTCCCCCAGAATGTGCGCCGGGGAGATGGCACCCGCCTCGAGGGCGCGCCGATATTCACCGCCTTCGTTGCGAGTGGACTCTCGATAATCGACGTAGAATCGCGCTTTCACGACGGCCGCCGTGTCGATCTCCGCTGCGCCTGCAATGCTGGACCCGACCACATTGAGGTGCGCACCCGGTGATAGCCAGTCTCCGAGAAGAATGGGATCGCGCGCCTTGGTCAGCGTGCAAATGATGTCCGCGTCGATCACGGCTTCGCGCGCAGTCGGCGATGTTTCGATGACGATGCCGTGTTTTGCGCCCTCGATGCGCGCAAAATCCGCGGCTTTCGCGCCGTCCCGCGACCAAATCCGAACCCGCCGCAGCGTGCGTACGGTCAGCATGGCTTCCAGATGGCTGCGTGCCTGCTCGCCTGCCCCCAGCAGCGCCAAGTCGCCCGCATCCGGGTTTGCCAGCAGCCGCGTTGCCAGACCGCTCGCGGCCGCCGTGCGAATGGCCGTGATCTCAGCGGCATCGAGCAGCGCCACCGGTTGCCCGTGCTCGGCCTCGAATAGCAACACCAATCCCAGATGCGACGAATAGAGCGGCGGCTTGTTGCGCGGAATCAGGCTCACGAGTTTCACGCCGAAGCATTCGGGGTCTGCGAGATAGCCTGGCATGTTGCCCAACATTCCGCGATCGCCAGGCATAACCATGACCGAGCGAAGAGGCAGTACTACGCGTCCTTCCGATACGGCGATCATGGTGCGGTGCATGAGTTCTACGCATTCGCCCATGGGCAGAAACTGCCGCACCTCAGCCCCACGGAGTATTCGAATTTCCACGTCGATCTATCTAGCCAGGGCCAAATGATCCGCGCAAATCCTTCATGGCTGCGATGAAGGACTCCACGTCGTCCGCGTCGTTATAAAAATGAAAGCTGGCCCTGAGGTTGTCATCGCGATGCGAGGTGACGATGTCCCGCTTCATGAGTTCGGCCGACAGTCCGCCGCTATTGCGCGATGGCACGGCGACGGTAGCTCCGCGGCGTTCGTCTTGCTCGGGCGTCACGCTCGGCCAATCGATTTCCCGCAAACGCTCCATGCAACGACGCGTCAGCGCTTGGTTGCGCTTTTCGATCGCCGGTGTGCCCACTGCTAACAGGAACTTAAGGCCCGCCTCGGCGGCGTAGCAATTAACCACCGGTGGCGTGCCGGCTTCGAAGCGGCGCGCGGTCGGCGAGGGACGATTGGCGGTGATGTCCATGGCGCCGATGTTGGCCTGCGCGAACCAGCCGCTATTCGAGGGTAGGAGCGAGCGAACGAGCGAGTCTCGTGCATAGAGGAAGCCGATGCCGGCGGTTCCCAACAGGTACTTGAGCATTCCACCGACCGCAAAATCCACATCCAGCGATTTAACATCGATGTCCAGCGAGCCGACCGCCTGGTAGCAATCGAGCAGGACCAGCGCACCTTGGGCCCGCGCCAGGCGCACGATGCCGGGAATGTCGAGCTTGGCGCCGTTTCTGAAGCAGACGTGGGTAATCGCCACGAGCTTTGTCTTGTCGTCGATGGCTTTGGCGAAATTCTCGAGCGGGATGTAGCCGTCGGCCGCGCACGGCACATGCACGACCTGCGCACCGCGCGGCTCTTGCGCGTGCCATATCTGCGCGTTGGTGGGAAACTCGAAATCGCTGATCACCACTTTGTTGCGTGTGCCGGTAAAATCGAACGCGCTTGCGAGCGCGTTGAGGCCCGCGGAGACGGACGCTGTGACCGCGATCTCATCGGAGGCTGCGTGCAGTAACGTCGCTGTCAGGGCGCGGACGGATTCATTCTTGGTGATCCACATGTCCCAGTTCGCGCCGACCAGCAGGCGATCATCCATGTAGGCGTCGAAGGCGGCCTTCACGTCGTTGGCAAGCGCGCAATACGACCCGCTATTCAAATAGGTCTTGCGTGCAAGGACCGGAAATTCTTTGCGTAAGGCCTTAAAGTTAGGTTCCATGCGCATAATTATATGCAATGTCATATAATTATGCAATTATTGGCGCGCGCTGCCGCGGTCGTCGCGCTGCCGCTTAAGGAGTGCCTACGATGTTCGATGACGTCAAGCCGGTCGTGATGGCGCAGATCGATGCGGCGCGCGCGCGGCTGGAAGGGTTGAGCATGATCTCGCCGCTGGTCCCGTGCGATGCCGCGCCGGCGGGCAAGACCATCGGCTTGAAGCTAGAGAATCTGCAGCCGATCGGATCGTTCAAAATTCGTCCCATCGGCAACGCCGTGCTGTCGCGAGCGCGGGCTGACTTGTCGCGCGGGATTTACACCACGAGCACGGGGAATAGCGCGCTCGGGGTGGCCTTCATGGCGCACCGGCTCGGCATCACCGCTACCGCCGTCGTGCCGGCCAACGCGCCGGCGGCCAAACTCGACAAGCTCCGGCGCTTGGGGACGCACATCGACATGCGTTCCAGCGGGGAGTGGTGGCGCGCGATCGAGACGGGTGCGCTTGAGGGCCAGACAGGCGTTTATATCGACGCGGTACGTGACCCTGCTTCGCTCGCCGGCGATGCGACGATCGGCCTCGAAATCCTGGCGCAAGCGCCGGATATCGAAGCCATCTTAATTCCCTTCGGCGGAGGCGGTCTGGCGTGCGGGATCGCCTGTGCCGTTCGCGCGCTGCGGCGCGATGTGAGAATCATCGCCTGCGAACTCACGACCGCCCATCCCGTCAAGTCGGCGTTCGAAGCCGGTGCTCCTGCGCAAGTGCCGCACGAACCGGGTTTCGTCAGCGGCGTGGGTTTCGGGACAGTGTTGCGCGAAATGTGGCCGCTCGTGAAGACGCTGATCGACGACGTCATCACCGTGTCGCTCGCGGAAGTGGCCGCTGCGATAAAAGTCCTGGCGGAGCGCAACCGTGTGATTGCCGAAGGAGCGGGAGCAGTGTCGGTCGCGGCGGCGCTGTCCGGGCGCTACACCGAATCGAGAGTCTGCGCCGTCGTCTCGGGCGGAAATCTCGACAGCTCGATGCTTGCCACGATACTCGAGGGGCGTATGCCAGGCTAGGCAACACAAGCGCCAGGGACGCGCAGGCTGGTTCGAATGAAATCCGCCGACGCGCGCGCCAGCACGCTGTCGGGCTCGGCGAATCCATAGATCGCTTCAAAATGATTGAGCCCCGGCTGAGCTAAGTACTCGCCGCCGAAGCCAGCCGCCTGGCATGCGGCGAGGTAGCGGCGCGATTGGCCTAGGAACGCTTCCGACTCGTTTACGGGCGATGTGACGCAATCAGGTAATTGACGTCCGTGAGCTCCGTCACCTCCGCCATCATGACATCCGGTGGACCCGGGGTGTAATTCGGAAAGTCCGCCGACAATAAGCGCGCGGCCTCTTCAAAATTGAACAATCCTGAA
>JAYTXS010000220.1:0-2421 GCA_043742845.1 Gammaproteobacteria bacterium | reverse complement strand
GTGCACAACACCGCCGCGACCGCGCTCAAGTTCTTCATCTCCAACGGTCCCGGCAGCGAAGACCTGGTATGGCTGGAGGACATGCCCCTGCTGTTCGATGCGCAATATCCGCAACGGGATGCAAGCGTAGATCCCTCGCAACGTCAGAAAATGGCCGAGCGGTACTATCAGATGCTGGTGAATCAAGAGCATGGCTCGATGGTCGTAACACAATTCATCGGCAACATCCCGCTCTCCAAAGCAGAGCCCCACCGGCATCTGTACGAAGAAGCGATGATCGTTCTCAATGGCACCGGCGTGGTGTGGACGGAGCGGACCAAGACGACCGTAGGCGCGGGCGATGTCTTGTTCTTGCCGCGCAAACAGCTGCATTCGGTGCAATGCACGACTCCCGGCGGGTTCGACATCGTCGGCGTCATTTATCCGGGCGACAACCCTTCCATCAATTACTGATGCTATAAGCCTTGCTAATATGAGCCTTACCGAGCTGCGATACCGTGCCGGTCGTCGCGCATCACGATTCCGCCCTTCATGACGAAATTGATCGTCCGCAGCGCCCGAATGTCGTTCAGCGGATCGGCCTCGAGTGCGTCGATATCGGCGAATTTGCCCGCCGTTATGCTGCCAAGGTCCGCCTGCATGTCGAGCATGGTTGCCGCCTGCGCGGTCGCGGACCGCAGCGCTTCCAGAGGAGTCATGCCGGCCTTCACATAAAGTTCGGCCTCGGCCACGGTGGCCGTCGTGCCATCATTCGGTTCGAACGGAAACTGATCCGTGCCGAGCGCAATCTTCACTTTCAGGCGAATGGCGTTTTGCAGCATCACCCAGTGGTCCGCGCCGGTGATCTTCACGCGCTCTAGGTACCAGGGCGGCGAACCGATCTTATGATAAAACTCCAGCGCCCCCGGCTGGGTCACCACGATGGTCGGCACCAGCCATACACCCTTGGCCTTCATATCCTTCAAGACCGCTTCGTTCAGGTGATAGCCGTGTTCGAAGCCATCGATGCCAAATTTCAGCGCCTGCCTTGCTGCCTCATTAGATCCGTTGTGGGCCGTCACTTTGATGCCGTTGCGATGCGCCACCTCGATCAGAGTGGACATTTCCTCATCGGTCATCGGCGCAGCCGACACGCTGCCGCGTACATCAGAGATGCCGCCCGAAATGGCAATCTTGATCCAATCCGCCCCGCCCTTGATTTGTTCACGAGCGAGATGCGCGAAACCGTAAGGCCCGTCCCCTTCCAGCGAACCGTGTCCGCCGGTGGGTATGATCACTTCGCCCGCGGTCTTGATGCGCGGTCCGACCACTTCGCCGCGCTCTATCGCTGCGCGCAGCGCAAAATCGGTGCCATGGTCCTCGCCCACCAGACGCACGGTTGTCACGCCCGACAACAGCGACAGCCGGGCATTCCCGGCCATCCGCAGCACCTCTTGCGGATCCGTTTCATTCAGCAGCGAGTCACCCGCGGCGCCCGGCAGCTTCAAGCCCAGATGCACATGCATGTTCATGAGTCCTGGGATCAGCCACTTGCCCGCCATCGGAATGACGGTGGCACCCGCCGGCACCGGCGTGGTCTGGCTGGGACCGACCATGACGATGCGCTCGCCGACGATAAGGACGGTGGCGTTGGCAATCGAAGCGCCTCCGTCGGTTGCGACCACGGTGGCTCCCACCAGAGCAACCGTTGGCGGTGCCGTCGGCGCTTGGGCTGCGGCTGTGCTTGCAATCCAGCTCAACGCGAGTGCAGCTATGCCGAGGAATCCAAGGCCGAGCTTAAGTTGCATAGTTTTGGTGCCGCAGTAGGTTGTATTTCATGATCCGGCCGTGACGGCCGTCGCGGTCGCGCTCGAGGTCGAAGACGTCGCCCAGCGGGCCTTTTCGCTCCAGCAGCACCGAGCGGATGGCAGCAATATCGTCCGCCGCCAACTTGAGCTCAGAGATTTTTTGATTGGCGCGAAGGTGCGAAGCATTCGTGGCGCCGACGATGATGGCAGCCACGGATTCCCAGTCCAGTACCACACGCGAGGCCACCGTAGCGATATCGCAACGATGGCGCACCGCGATTCGACTGAGCACGCCGAGCAGCCGTTGGAACGAATCCCAGCCGCCGAAATCGTCGATGATGAGCTTATACTTGATGAGTGATCGATTCTTGAATTCGCCGCCCGGCTCCCTCTGCCCCACCCAACGCTCAGAGAGGAAGCCGCCGGCCACGGTCCCGTAGCACAGCAAGGCGATACCGTGCTCGCGGCACAGGTCGATCATGCCGTTGCGCGGACGCTCATCCAGCACTGAATACTGGGCTTGCACCGAGATCACCGGAACGCCGGCATCCAGTATTTCCCGAAGACGAGGAACATCGAAGTTTGTCACGCCGATATTGGCAATTTTGCCTTTTACCTTGAGCCGCGCCAGCTC
>JAYTXS010000219.1:0-1812 GCA_043742845.1 Gammaproteobacteria bacterium | reverse complement strand
CGGCTTTTGTCTGAGAATGCCATGACATAACGCTAACGTTATGCGCAGCGCAACGATGTAGGCATATCGTGGTCACGAGTGTCAGACATCATCGACTGTTGGGATCTGCACCGTGAGTCCATGATGAGCGTCCCAATCAGCGGCAGGCGTCGATGGCATCGATTGAAATAATTGCAAATAAGGCGGCACGTCGTCGCTGGATGTGGATCGGGCTGCGCCTATTTTTCAGCTGTGCAGCGGTGGCGTGGGTGCTGCATTCGACCGCCTTGGGCGCCGTAATCAGCGCGTTGCAGAGCGCGGATCCGTTGCTTTTAACCCTGGGTGTGCTGATGAACGTCGCAACCCGGTTCCCTGCGGCGGAACGGACCCTGGTGATGAATCAGGGGCTGGGGCTGTCTGTTTCACGGTGGCGAACGATCGAGACGCTGTTCATCAGTAATTTTTACGCATTGCTCTCGCCCGGCCCCCTGCTCGCCGGCGTGGTCACGGTGTATAGGTATCGACGTTTCGGTGCCTCGATTACGGGCAGTGTCAGCTCGCTTCTCGCGAGCCGCGCCGTCGAGTGTGCCGCTTTTTTGTTTGGCGGCCTCGCTTGCGCGCTCATGGACCCGCGAGTCACGTCATACCTGCAGAGTATTCAACTGCCCGCCGACCTCGCGGCGGTGGCGACGGGGGTCATTCTTGCGTTATTCGGTATTGCAGGCATTATTTTCGGTGTGACTCGCTATAAAACCCGTGCTGCTGCGATTCGTCCGGTCCCCCACACCGCTAGCCGCGGGATTCTCGACAAGCTCGCAGCTGTCTACCGGCAGATTTTGGCACAGGGCCCTGCGGTCGCTTTTAAAGCTGCGGTCCCGGCATCGCTGCAAGTCTTGATTTCTGGCGCCGCCATGATGGTGCTCGCCCGCTCTCTTCATACGGACATATCCTGGCCGACTGGCATTTGGATATCGGCCGCCGTCTACGCGGCGGTGCTCCTGCCGATATCGATTGCCGGCCTGGGTGTGCGTGAGGTCACGCTCATCAAATCGTTCGCGATGCTGGGCCTAGCGCCCCGTACCGCGGTGGCATTGTCGGTTCTGCTGTTTCTGGATCAATTCGCATCGGCGATGATTGGCGGCGCGCTGCAGATCGGATCAGTTGTTGCGCGCCCGAGGCCCGCGTCATGATGCGCAAATTCAGCGTTTGCATCGTCAATCACAACGGACGCGGTCATTTGCTGGACACTTTGCCCGGCGTGCAAGCCCTCGCAATCCTCGCGGATGAGATTTTGCTGCTCGACAACGCATCGAGCGACGGCAGCCAGGATCTGTTCATGAGTTGGATTCCCAGCGGCCGCGTCGTGCAACTCGCCGATAATCGAAGTCCGGGCGCCGCGCGCAGCGCCGGCTTCCACGCGGCGCGCAACGACCTAGTTTTGTTCGCGGACAACGATATTCGGCTTACGCCCGAGGCGGTTTTGGAGCTCGCGCAGGCGCTGGTGCAGCGGCCGCGCGCGGTCATCGCCATGCCACGAGTGGTCCTCGCCGAACGGCCCGAGAGAATCCAATACGAAGGGGCGTTTTGTCACTGGCTGGGTCACATGATTTTGCGCAACGAGAACGTCATGCTGCGCCGATCGGACGAACCGCCCGCGAATGTAGACTCCATGATCAGCGCCTGTTTCATGGTAATGCGGTCACGCTGGGGAGACGCGGTTTTTTTCGATCCGGGCTATGCGTTCTACTACGAAGACCATGATGTGGGTGTGCGCGCCCGATTGAGCGGCGCCGAAATTCTTGCAGTGCCTCACGCCATGGTGTTGCACGGCTC
>JAYTXS010000218.1:0-11593 GCA_043742845.1 Gammaproteobacteria bacterium | reverse complement strand
CAACCTCGCTCTGCTGATGGGCTTATGGCAGGGACGCGCGCTGCCGGCCCTCGTCGGTTTCGCCGTCGCCTTCGGCGCTATGCTGATTTGGTGGCAGCGCATCGCCCCTTCGAACGATCGCATCTGGGCCGACGATGTGGCGCAGATGACCACTGGGGCCGTTAACGGCACACACGTCACCTTGCACAACGTGCGGAATTTCGAGTGGCGCAGCAACACCGACTACACCCAACGCTGGGAGACGCGTGATTACGACATCGATCACCTGAATTGCGTCGATATGATCATGTCTTATTGGACCGGCCCTGCGATCGCGCATCTCCTGATATCTTTCGGCTTCGACGACGGCGCTCACGTGGTCTTTTCGGTGGAGATTCGCCGCGAGAAACACGAGAGCTTCTCAGAGACCGGCGGCTTCTTCAAAGAATTCGAACTCAGCATTTTCGCTGCCGACGAACGTGATGTGATCCGAGTGCGCACCAACGTTCGCGGCGAGGACGACTACCTGTATCGAATCCATATGCCGATTGCGGACATACGTGCATTGTTCTTAAGCTACATCGACCAGGCGAATTCCCTGGTGGAAAAGCCGCGCTTCTACAACACCATTACCGTCAATTGCACCACGCTGGTCTATCACATGATGCAGCACATCGTGGGTTACCTGCCCATGAGCTACCGGCTGCTCTTGTCCGGCTATATTCCCAAGTATGTTTATCGCGTCGGCGGTCTCGACAATCGCTACTCGTTGGCGGAATTGCGCGCGCTCGGGCGCATCACCGAACGCGCCCAAGAAGCCGACCGCAGCGAATCATTCTCGGCAGATATTCGCCGAGGAATTCCTGACCTTACCGCTTCGCCGGCTGCTGCCCGCTAGCGGTGTTTGCGCGACGCAACCTCTCTATGATTAGGCCGCTCGTCAGCCGCCGATGATGGCAAGCGTGAACGGCTAGTGCAAGGGGCTAAAGCCGTAGGCCTTGAACGCGATCTCGCCCGCCGGTCCGCGAACGTATGCAATGAATCCGGCCGCGTCGGATTTCGCAGCGCTGGTCAGCGCAACCGGATACACGATTGGCAGATGAGTTTTGTCGGGAAATACGTCCACGACTCGCACCTGCTTGTCGATCAAGGCATCGGTCTGGTAGACGATGCCGAATGTGGCCTCGCCTCGATCCACGAAGGCCAATGCAGAGCGTACGCTATCCGCGCGCACCATGCGCTCCGACACCTCATTCCAGACACCCAATGCAGTCAGCGCCTCGCGCGCATAACGTCCGACGGGCACGGCGTCCGGATCGCCGGTGGCGAGCCGGCCCTTGCCGAGCGCGGCCGCAAGGGCAAAGTGGGGTTCTATTTTCAATGTGACCTTGCTGTCGGCGGGCGCAATCAGCACCAGTCTATTACCCAGCACGTCGTGCCGAGTATCACGCTGGATTAAATTACGCGTCTGCAGATAATCCATCCATTCAAGGTCAGCAGAAAAGAATATGTCCGCAGGGGCGCCATTTTCGATTTGACGCGCAAGCGCTGAACTTGCCGCGAAGGAAAATCTAATCGGTATGGAGGTCTGCTTGGTGTATCCATCCCCCAGCTCCTGCAGCACATTGGTCAGCGACGCCGCAGCAAACACGGTGATCGGCGCCCGCTCAGCCTGCGCCGCGTAGCTCGCAATACCCGCGAGTGACAGCCATAGCGCCAGGCAGGACGAATAAAACCTTCTCATACGAACCTCAGTTATGCGCCAATACCGGCTGCTCACTGTACAGGCCCGGAAACACCCGTTTGAAGTTTTCGACCTTGGGAATATCAAACATCGCGATATACGGTACACCGGGATTGTGAACCAGGTAATCCTGATGATAATCCTCTGCGGCGTAGAAGCCTCTCAGCGGATCCACCCGCGTGACAATGGCTTTGGAGAATACTTGGGACTTATCCAACTGATGGATGTACGCCTGCGCGATCCGCTTCTGGTCGTCGTCGGCATAGAACACCGCGGAACGATACTGGGTGCCGACATCAGGTCCCTGCCGGTTCAGCTGTGTGGGGTCGCTTACCACGGAAAACGCAATCTGCAAAATCTGCCCATAGGAGATTTCCGCAGGATCGAAAGTGATCTTGACTGATTCTGCGTGACCGGTGCTCCCCGAGCTCACCGTTACATATTGCGCGGTCGATCGCTCGCCACCGGCATAGCCCGCGACGACCTTCTTCACGCCGCGAACATGTTCGAACACGCCTTGCACGCCCCAAAAACAGCCCCCCGCGAGTACCGCGGACTGCGGCGGCCCGGCCGCTTTCGGATTGTCGATCGCGGGCGCCGCAATGATGACCGGCGCCTCCGCCCCCATGAGCGGCGAGCGCCAGATAGCCAGACTCACTAGCCCCAAGGCAACCGTGCTCGCAAAGCGACCGGGCGTCAGAAATTTGATGAACGACATAAATGCTCCGTCCGAAACTTAAATTGATGATCCGCTCAGCGTGTATTGGGCTTTAGGCGCGGGCGACGAAATGCAAGGCCACCGAATTCATGCAATAGCGCAGACCCGTAGGCCTCGGGCCGTCATCGAACACATGGCCCAAATGGGCGCTGCAGCGGCGGCATGAAATGGCGTCGCGCTGCATGCCGAAGCTGCCATCGGACCGCTTTGCAATATTGTGCGGCGAGATGGCTTGCCAAAAACTCGGCCAACCCGTGCCCGAATCGAATTTGGCCTTCGAGTCGTATAAGGCCGTGTCGCAGCACACACAGTGATAAATACCGTCAGCAGGATAGTGGTCATACTCGCCGGAGAACGCACGCTCGGTGCCCTCCTCGCGGGCGACGTTGAACGCCGCCGGCGACAATTGCGCGCGCCATTCGGCGTCGCTTTTCACGACGGTGGGCACTTTTTCGACGCCGAGGCTTTTGCCCGCCGGCGAGAAGTTTTCGATCGATACATCCAGCACCGGCGGCGCCGCCGCTGTCGCCGCGAACGCTCTGCGCCAAACGGCGCCGAGTGCCGTGGCTCCGAGCGCGGCCGCGCCAATGCTCGCGAAGATCATACGCCTGCTCACGACCCGTCCGGTGCCCGAGTTACTCGTCACGATTTTGTTGCCTGACATTGTCCTCACCCGAAGGTAAATGAATACGCCTGCACGCCGCCGTCCAGGAATTCAATTGAAAAGACATGTTCGCGCACGTCGCCCGACTGTCGAATCAATTGGTACAAACGCTGTTCCTTCACGACACCTTGCCCATCGGTATCGATATCCGCTCCGTGGCTCGCGGCGGGGACCTCGCCATCCAGCAGTACGCGCAACCGCACGGGCTTGCCGTCGCTGGCCGGACCGAGGACAAGGTGCAAATCACGAGCTAAGAACCGAAACACTATCTTGCCCGGCGCCGCACGCAACACGGCTTTTTCGGGGTCCACGGCCCACGACCCTGCCAATCCCCAGTGATTCAGCGCAAGCGTGCTCGGCGCCGAGTACTCTTTGGGGCGATCCTGCGCAAATCCACCGGCCGAACTGAAATTTTCGGCGCGCCGATATCCCACATAGGTCTCCGGCGACTGCATATGCGTTTCGTCAGCCGGCGCCTGTACGCCGGCCGCGTGGGCAGCTTCGATCCCCGTGGGCGGCAAATCAGCGTATCCGGCCTCGCCCAACAGCTGCCGAATGGTCGCTTCAGATTCGGCGTAATTGCCCTCGCCGAAATGATGGGCGCGGATGCGCCCTTGCGAATCGATAAAATAGTGCGCCGGCCAGTATTGGTTATTGAATCCCTGCCAAATCGCATAATCATTGTCGAGCGCTACGGGATACGTTATCCCCAAGTCGGCGACGGCCTGGCGCACGTTGCCGAGGTTCTTCTCAAACGCAAACTCGGGCGCGTGTACACCGATGACGACCAGCCCATGATCCTTGTACTTCGCGTACCACCCGGCCACATAGGGCAGCGCGCGCAGGCAATTGATGCAGGAGTACGTCCAGAAATCGACCAGCACGACCTTACCGCGCAAATCCTGCGGCGACAGCGGCGTGGAATTTATCCAAGCAGTGGCGCCGTCGAACGAGGGAACGCTCCCCTCCACCGGCAATGCCGCGGTAACCGGTCCGGCGCGCATCATCATGCTGCCGGCCGCCGCCGAATCACCGACCGCGCCCGGACGGGCGTCCACCTTGATGCCATCGATGAGCGACTGTTCCAGTTTATTGGTGCCGGTCAGGGACCAGCGGGTGAGTACGCTGCTGTCCCAGCCAAACGCAATGGCCACGACCGCGAACAGTACGCCAACACCCAGAGCGCGCCGTATCCATTCACCTGCGCCGAGCGACTTTTTTAGCAACGCAAAGACGCGGCCACCGGCGAGGATGGCGATCGCCAGCGAGGTCGCAGCGCCCGCCGCATACACGAACAACAGCAAGGTGGTGCGCGGGTTCGGTCCAGAAATGGCCGCCCCCGTCAGCAACAAACCCAAAATCGGACCGGCACACGGCGCCCACAGCAGTCCGGTGGCCACGCCGAGGAGTGCCGCGTTCAACAGTCCCCACTTCTGCGTTCCAGCCGGCGCGGACTGCAGCAACCGATTCCCCACCGCGACGAACGGCCGAGCCAACCAGTCCGCCAAACGTCGCGACAACAGAGTCGCTGCAAAGGCAGTCAGCAGAATCAGGGCAAGCACGCGCCCATACTGATTGACCCGAACTGCCCAAGCACCGCCGACCGCGGCAAGCGAGGCGATGCCGGCGAACGTCACGGCCATGCCCGCCAACATCGGCAGACCGTTGGTCAGAAATTTCTGCTCGGAACGGGCAAAGACGAAGGGCAGCACCGGCAGTATGCACGGGCTCAAAATGGTCAATACCCCGCCCAGAAACACCAATAGTATTAAGGTCATGTGTTGTACGCTCTATGGGATAAGACCGGCGCTCGCCCCAATTAATTGCAAGGAAATGCCTGATGAGTAGCACTATTTTAGCTCGCAATGCGGCCGGACGAGCAATGCAGCGAGAACCAGGCGGCTTGCATGCTGGCGCCTGAGGTATTTATCACCTGTGCAGTGACCGGCTCCGCGGACTCGGCACGCAAGAACCCCCATGTACCGGTCACCCCCGCACAGATCGCAGCCTCGGCATTGCAGGCGCATGCGGCCGGTGCCGCCATCGTGCATTTGCACGTCCGCGATCCGCTAACCGGCCTGGCGAGCCGCGACCCGAAGTTATTTCGCGAGGTCGTGGAGCGCATCCGCAGCGCGAACAGCGACGTGATTCTGAATTTGACCGGCGGTATGGGCGGCGATTTGATGCTTGGGCCGGAGCACGCGCCCCTTGATTTTAGTGCCGGCACGGACTTCGTCGGACCGCAAGAACGAATACTGCACATACTGGAATTGCTACCGGAGATCGGCAGCCTCGATTGCGGCTCCCTGAACTTCGATGAACTGATCTACGGCACGACCCCCGGCTTTTTGCGCAGCATGGCTCGCGAGTATCAAAGGAGAAACGTGCGCCCGGAGCTAGAAGTATTCGAACTCGGCCACATCGAACTCGCCAAGCAGCTTCTCGCGGAGGGACTGATCCACCAGCCCGCCCTGTTCCAGCTATGCCTCGGCATCAAGTACGGCGCGCCGGCTTCCTCCGAGGCGATGCACGCTATGCGCGACGCGCTGCCGCCGGGATCGCTGTGGTCAGCGTTCGGCCTTGGCCGAATGCAAATGCCCATGGTCGCGCAAGCGGTGTTGCTCGGCGGCAATGTTCGCGTGGGTCTCGAGGACAACCTGTACCTTGACAAGGGCGTGCCGGCGACCAATGCCCAGTTGGTCGAACGCGCACGTACAATCATCGAACTGTTGGGAGTGCGCGTGCTCACGGCGCCGCAGACTCGCGTGCGACTCGCTCAAGTTCCGCAGAATGTTTGCAGCACGCGCTCGTTGGGCAGCGGCGGTTCGGCATAGGACTCGAATCCCTCGAGCGGTTGATAGGGTCGCGACAGCGCCATCGACATTTTATTGAAAGGCGCGAAATCATCGGCCTCGACCGCGGCCCCGATCACCTGCTCGATCCGGTGATTGCGGGGAATGACTCCCGGGTTGACCCGGCGCATGGCCGCTGCGCGTTCGCCCAAGATCCCCGGTTCTCGTGCGAGGCGCACCCGCCAGCGCGTCGCCCAGCGCGCATATTCCTGCGGATTCTCGAACAGGCGGCCCAACCGCGCATCTGCCAAGGGCGCACCTGCCTGCTGCGATTCAGCGGCCTCGCACAGTCCGCGAAAGGTCAACGTGAAATCCGCATGATTGCGTTGCATGGCATCGAGCAGCTCTTGCGCCAACGCCGAGTCGCCGGCCTCGTGCGTCGCGAGCCCGAGCTTGCGGCGCAACCCCTCAAGTCGCGCCGCGGCGAACGCTTCGGCAAATGCGGAAATCGCTTCGGTGGCCAGTTTCACGGCGCGCTCGGATTCATCGTCGATGAGGGGTAGTAGAGTCTCCGCGAGGCGCGCAAGATTCCAGACGCCGGCCTGCGGTTGATTGCCGAAGGCATAGCGGCCCTGCCGGTCGATTGAACTGAACACCGCTGCCGAATCATAGGCGTCCATAAAAGCGCAGGGACCGAAGTCGATGGTCTCGCCGGACACCGTCATGTTGTCGGTATTCATGACACCGTGAATGAAGCCCACATTCATCCAACTCGCAATCAGCGACGCCTGTGCGCCGATGACGGCACGTAGCAGTTCCAAGTAAGGCTTGTCCGCGCCCTGCAGCTGCGGATAGTGGCGGCGGATCACATAATCGGCGAGCATTCGCAGCGCCTCGATATCATTGCGTGCTGCGAAGTACTGAAAGGTGCCCACACGCACCAGACCTGCGGCCACGCGCGTGACGATCGCCCCGGGCAGCGCGCCTTGCTCGCGAAAAACGGACTCTCCGGTGCTTACCGCGGCGAGCGCACGCGTCGTGGGAATGCCGAGGGCGTGCATGGCCTCGCTGACCAGATACTCGCGCAGCACCGGACCGAGCGCGGCACGGCCATCACCGCCGCGCGAATAGGGCGTTCGGCCCGAGCCCTTTAATTGAATGTCACAGCGCACGCCGGCGTTGTCGATGGCTTCGCCCAATAGGATGGCGCGGCCGTCGCCGAGCTGCGGCACGAATTGACCGAATTGATGGCCCGCATAGGCCATCGCGATGGGCTCCAGACCCGGTGCGATCACATTACCGGAGAACAACCCCGCGAGCGCTTCGGCACTTTGACCCTCGAGGTCGAGCCTCAACTCTGCGCCCAGCGCCTGATTGAATTTCAACAGCCGCGGCTTCGCCACCGGCGTCGGGCTAATTCGCGCAAAGAAGCGCTCGGGCAGGCTGGCATAACTGCTGCGATTCATGAAATTAATGCTCATGGGTGTGCGTATCAAAAGCCGATGGCATCGATCAGGCGGTAAGCAAACACCGATGGCGCAAGAAACCACGGCTTGCCGTAGTAGTACGGGCGCGATGGGAATTCCAATCCGTCGAGAGCCGTGCGTCCCTCCTTGAGCCCTAGCATTTGCTGCGCGATTCGTTTGCCGAAATACGGCGCCATGGGCACGCCCTGACCACAATATCCCATGCAGTAGTGCATGCCGTCGTGCATGCCCAGGTGAGGCAAGGTATCGAAAGTGTATGCCACCCATCCCATCCACGCGTGCGTGACGCGTACTGACGACAATTGCGGAAATATTCTGCCCATCATCTGCCGCAGACGCGGCACGCAGGCGAGCGGGTTAGGCTCTCCGAGGGCGGCCCGCCCGCCAAAGATGAGGCGCTCGCCATCGGGCGAGGGCCTGAAGTAGACAACCACGCGGCGAGTATCAGCCATGTTTCGCCCGTGCGGAATGAGCGCGCGGATGCGATCGGGCCCCAAGGGTTCGGTGGCAATTTGATAACTGCCGATGGGAATGACGCGGCGTCGATGCCAGGGCGAGAGCGCTCCGCTGTAGCCGTTGGTGGCGAGCAGGACCTGTCGCGAGCGAATGGCGCCGCGCGCGGTCAATACCTCAAAGCCTTGCGTCGAGGACTGAATGGAAGTGACCGGGCAGTAGTCAACCACCGCAGCCCCGCTGTCCTTTGCCCGCTGCAGCAGCGCAAGCAGCATGCGGGTGGGATCGACGGACGCATCGTCGTGGTACACGCTGCCGCCGTGGTAAAAATCGCTGCCGATCTCTTCGTGCTGCTGAGCCTTGGCAACGATGCTGATGCGCTGCTCCAGGCCGCGCGGTTGATTTTCGGCATCATTCACCATGGCCCTGAAGTGCCGCGCGCTGTGTGCGCCACAGAAGCCGCCATTCTCTCGCCAGCCACAATCGATTTGGCCGGCAAGCGAACGCATGTACGCCACGGCGTCGAGACCCTCGCGGCAAATCCCGAACGCCCGCTCTGCGCCGTGTTTGGCCTTCAATTTTTCGTAAGTAGGTTTGATGCTGTAGGCGACCTGGCCGCCGTTTCGGCTGGAACATCCCGTGCCGATCGGACCGGCGTCCAGCACCAGCGTGGATCGGCCCGCGACTGCCGTTTCATGAGCGGCGCTAAGGCCGGTGTAACCCGCGCCGATCACCAGGACATCGACCTGTGCGGGCAGAGGCTGTTCGGCGCTCAGCGGCAGGGCTGCACCGTCCATCCACAACGGCGAGGCCAAGATCTGGTGTGGCATCATAGAATGCTGCTTATGGCCAAAGGGATGACTCTTCCATGACGATAAATCATATCAAGGCGCCCGTCTCTTTCGGCGCCGACACGCTGCATTCGGTGGGGAGCCCGCCGAACCCGGTCGGCGGCGAGCGTGTGCAATTATCAAAGCGGGACGGTTTCACGGCGCCCGATGGCCGCGTCGAGTCCGGCACCTGGCAATCGACGCCAGGGCAATTCCGGCGCGCCGTCATGGACGCAGAATTCAGCCACTTCATTGCCGGCCGCGCGACATTCGTAGCTGACGATGGACAAATCGTGGAATTTTCTGCCGGTGACGCTGCATATTTCCCGCCCTTTACCCACGGCACTTGGATCATTCATGAGACGCTGCGCAAGACCTACGTGGTCTGGCGCCAAGAGGCCGCTGCCTAAGCGGCTTCCGCGGGGCAGTGGTGCTGAACGCGAACGCCCCGCGTCGCCAGCCACGAGCCGAGTAAAATCAGCACGAAGGCGAGGACGCCGCCCAACCCCAGGTGTTCGTGCAGAAGGCACACGCCGAGCAGAGCGGCCACGGCAGGATTGATGTAGGTAATCACTGCGGCGCGCGAGGCGCCGGCGTGACCGACGAGGTAGAACATCAACAGCATTGCCACGGCCGTGCACACCACGCCCAGTATCGCCATCGACCCCAGAGTTACCGCCGATGGCATGTATGTGGGAAACGCCACGATGGCCGGGACGAGCAACACCACGCTCGCAACCAGCAGACTCGCGGCCAGCGGCCCAAACGGATCAAGGCCGCCTAAATGCCGTTGAATGATGAGTGGCCCGCTGGCGTAGCCTAAGGTCGCGATGAGCATGCAGGCAACTCCGGCCCATCCCAGAGGGCCTGAGATGGTGCCGAACCCCAGCAGGACGGCGACCCCGATAAAGCCGAGCGCAAGGCCCAGAATGCGCCACTGCCCGAGACGCTCGTGCACGCCGAAGAATCGCTGAATCAGCGCGATGGACAACGGCACAATGGCGATGAGGATCCCCGTGACCGACGAGTCGATCCAGCGTTCGCCGTACGAAATCACCGAGAAAGGAACGACGAACTCGGCCAGCGCGAAGGCAAAGATTGCGGACTTGTGCTTGCCTAAGGATCTAAGCGCGCCGCGGTGCCACGCAATGGGCAGCACAATGGCGGTGGCCAAGATTACTCGGCCGAAGGCCACCACGACGGGCGCGAGCTCCTGCACGGAGAGCTTGATAAAAAAATACGGTAGGCCCCAAATAATACCCAACGCCGCAAATGCCGCCCAAGCTCGCCCGCTCACTCTATGACCCTTAGCCTTTGATTGGCAGCGGTGGTACCGCCTACCCAACATGCTAGCACGGCCTTAAAGCGGCGCCCGCCTACGACACGCTCGGACAATGAGACACGCCACTCCCCACTGCGCCGCGCGCGCCGCGCGCGCAGCGAGCGGTGCGAGCAGTGCGAGCGGTGCGATGCGACTAGTGCGCGGCGGGCGATGTTGTCACAATCACCCTTGGCAACGTTGCTGTCGGCGAAGGGGAAATTAATGTCGATACGCCGCAAGAGTGTGTGTATGGGGCTGTTGCTGGCTATTGCCGGAACCGGCTGCGAGGTGTGGGCAGGGCCGCCGGGCAAACTGCTGTCAGCGGATCTGCTGCACTCGGACAAGCGCCTGTCCTCACCGGTCGAGAACGCCGCCTACCTGCCGGCTGCGGACGCGCACACGGCGGAACTCTTCTCGGGAACGATAGAAATACAGCAAAGCACCATGGACACGCTGCCGGTGCCGGACAAGCCGCTGATCGACGGTAGAGATGCACGCTTATTCCCCGGCGTGCGGCTGGGCTTCTCGAGCATGGGGGAAGTCTTGGTCCCAGTGCAGCTCGGCGACATGGTCAAGGAGTCGCTGCCGGCGAAGGTGCCGAGCTACTGGCAGGTGATTCCGCAGTTTGGGCGCGTCTGGAAGGAGCCAGGGGACGGCGAGTGGTCGCGCGCCGCCTTTCCCTTGACGCTGGTGAACGACACCGAGAACCACGCGCAGCAAGGCCTGGCAACATTTCTCTACCATCATGGCGCAGTGACCGGCCTGGCGGCGGCGATGGCGAGGCAATGCGCACTGCAGCCGCTGCTGAGCTAGCCGATCGCATGCCGACGCGCCCTTGGAGCGAATTGGTCAAGAGCGGTCCGGCGGGAGCGCTAGACGGATTCGGGGCACCACTCGCGCCACAGTGGGTGATTCTCACCGCGATCGTGCGTGACGGAACCATTTACTACAGCGATTCGGCAACGCCCTATGGCGCATACCCCTACCCTCTGGAAATGCGCTTCGGACCACGCTCCATATTGAAGAGCACCGGAGTACCGCTGGCGTTGCTGCGCCTGGCGCAGGTGTATGGCCCCTATGTGCTCAACTTGAAAGTCGGCGACTATGTGGCGGTCTGCGACCCGAAATATCGTCGAGTCCGCTTCATCGACGCCGCCGACATGGCCACCGGCATGGGGGGCGCAGGAACATTGCGCACCCATCCGAATGATGTCTACGACGGCTACATCGATCCGCATTACGACAACTGGTACCTTGCGCCGTCACAGGCCGGCAAGCTGCGCGAAATCGACGCTCACAACGCCCCCTATCCGTGGGAACCCGGAACCGTGATGCGCTATCGCGATCACGATTTCTATTTGCTGGGTGCGGCACTCGAGGGATTTTTGAAATCGGTCAGAGGACCGGATGCGGACATCTGGGACATGCTGCGCACCGAGGTGTTCGCTCCCATCGGCATCCATCATGCACCCATCGTCAGGACTCGGGAGTCCGGCGGCAAGGCGGGATTGGCGTGGCTATGCGCCGGCTACTATCCCACGCTCGACGACCTCGCCAAAATCGCCACTCTTTACCAGGAACGCGGAGCGCATGGCGGGCGGCAAA
>JAYTXS010000217.1:0-4170 GCA_043742845.1 Gammaproteobacteria bacterium | reverse complement strand
ACTGTGCGGACTGTCGCGAAGCTACTGGCAATTCTTAGCGGCACGTATCGGCGTCGGCATCGGCGAAACCGGCGGTACGCCGCCCGCGAATTCCATTATCGCGGATTACTTTCCCGCGGACCGGCGTCCCATGGCGCTGGGCGTGTTCGCACTCGGCGCACCCATCGGCGCCTGGCTGGGTGCAAACGTGGCCGGAGCGGTAGCGCACGCCTACGGGTGGCGCGCGGCGTTCCTTGCCCTCGGTATCCCGGGCGTGATCATGGGCACGATCATTTATCTGACCATCGTTGAGCCCAAGCGCGGACGCATGGACGCGGTGGCCGACGCGGGCGCGCCGCCGCTGCTCGAGTCTCTGCGGTTCCTGTGGCAGCAGAAGGCGGCGTTCCACGTGGTCATGGCCTCGGGCGTGTGCGCGCTCTGGGGCTGGGGGCTCATCTGGTTCACACCCGCCTTCCTCATGCGCAGCTACGGCCTGAATGTCGGCGAAGCGGGCGCAGTCACCGGGAACATTCATCTGGTGGGAGGCATCATTGCAACTGCAGGCACCGCCTGGATACTGTCGCGCCCTGCCATGGCCGATCCGCGCCGAGTGGTATGGCTCCTGGCGACGGGCGTCGGATTGACCACCATTCCTTCGTTCATCGCCTACTGGACGCATTCCTTGTGGGTGGCAAAATGCATGTTTTGGCTGTTCATTCCCGCCATCTATTTCTACATCGGTCCATGCATGGGGCTGATGCAAAATCTTGCCCCGCCGCGCATGCGCGCCATGTTTACCGCCTGGTCCTTGGTGGTCGGCAACGTATTCAATCTCATCATCGCGCCGCAGGGCGTCGGATTATTAAGCGACTGGTTCGCAGGCAGCGGCGGCGCGGATGCCGCGTCGCTGCGCATGGCCCTGCTGGTGCTTGCGCCGACCGGGTTCTGGGCCGTGTATCATTTCTGCATGGCGAGCCGGACCATCATTGCCGATCAAAAACGCGCCACAGGCTACGTGACCATTCAAGACGGGGCATCAACGTGAACAAGTTCGTATCGACAATATGCTTTGCCGTCCTTCTCTGCGCCGCTGCCATATCCTGTCATGCAGCGGACGGCGTGCAAGTGCTCAATGGCGACGCGCACTACCCAGAAGGGCCCATTTGGTTCCAGGGAAAGCTGTACTACGTAGAATATGACCGCAATTCCGTGATGACCTGGGACGGAAAGAAGAATGCCGTGTTCTCCTTCGAAAAGGGCTGCGGCCAATCCGCCGTCGTGCCCACGGCGCATGGTGAATTCCTCACCACCTGCTATGACAACGGCACGATCGGGCGAATGGCTGCCGACGGCGGGGTGCTGCCCGCATACACACACGATAAGGATGGCAATAAATTCGTCGGCCCGAACGATTTTGCGCCCGATGGCCGCGGTGGCATCTACTTCACCACCTCCGGCAGCCACGGCGATGCCATCGACGGCAAGGTGTTCTACATCGCCGCCGATGCAACCATCACCTTGAAGGCAGCCGATGTACACAATGCCAACGGCCTGGCGGTCTCGAGAGACGGAAAAATCCTGTACCTGGTGGAGACCGACGAGAATCGGCTGCTCAAGTTCAAGATCGGCGCCGATGCCTCGCTGTCGGATCGGCGAATCTTCGTGAATCTCGACGATCTCACCCACCATGTGGTGCACATTTGGCCGGACGGCGTGAAAATTGATTCGCGCGGCGAAATCTATATCGGCCAGAGTGCCCGCGATTTGAACGTGCCGCTCGCCGGCGTGATTTTCATCGTCGATGCCCAGGGTAAATTGCTGCGCAAACTGACGCTGCCCTCGCTGCAGGTGCCCAATTTCGCCTTTAGTCCCGACGAGAAGACCCTGTACGTCACCGCAGTGGATCAAATCGACAAATCACCCTACATGGGCAAGCTGTATTCGATACCCAATCGTTAATTGAACGGCTTCACGGCCATGCCCGCTTGGCCGCCGCGCCGCTGGCGCGCCTGTTAGCGCGCCAGCCACCCGCCATCGACCACCAGGTTGGAGCCGGTGATATAGGTAGCCCGGTCGCTAGCCAGGAACACCGCAGCGTTGGCGATGTCCTGCGGCCGGCCGAGGCGCGGCCACGGCGTGCGGCGGCGCGCGTTCTCGAGCAGAGCCGGATCCATGGGTAGGCCGGGCTGGCCGGTGACGATCTTGCCGGGCGAAATGCAGTTACAGACTATAAGGTCCTGCGCATAGTCGACGGCAATTTGCTTGGTCAAATAGATCGCACCGGCCTTGCTCACGCCGTAGGGGGTGTCGCGCGGCGCGGTCACGATGCCTTGTTGCGATCCAAGGTTGATGACCCGACCCCGCACCTCGTTGCGTGGCTCCTGGGTAACCATCTGCTGGATGGCGCGCTTGCAGCCATTGAACATCCCGGTCAGGTTGACGGACATGACGTGTTCCCACTGCGCGGCGCTGGTGTCGAGCAGCGCCGTGCCGGAATAAATCGCCGCGTTGTTTACCATCACATCGATCCGGCCATGGCGCGCCACGGTCCTGCCGATCATTAAATCCATGGCGTCCCAGCTACCGACGTCGGTCTTCTCGAACGAAGCCGCGCCGCCGGCTCGCTCGATCAGCTCAAGTGTGGTCTCGCCTCCCTCCAGCGGCTCCACCACGACATCTGCAATCACCACCACCGCCCCTTCGTCGGCAAAACTCGCGGCGATTGCACGCCCAATTCCCGAGCTCGCTCCTGTGACAATGCAGATTTTTCCAGCGAGTAAATTGGTCATCTATCTTGAATTCCCGTTAGTTGAGTTACCATAGATCAACAAGATGCTAAGCGAACAACTCCATCCCGATCTTAAGCTGGCCGCGGCTTTGTTCGATAGTCTGAGCCGCAGTACGCGACAAGGACGAGGTATCGTGCGCGACAGCTACGGGCCGGGCGAGCAGGCTGCCCACGACATCATGCACGCAGCCGCCGATGCAATGGGTCTGGAGGTGTCGATCGACGCCATCGGCAATCTGATGATGACGCTTCCCGGACGTGACCGACGTGCGCCGCGCATTATGATCGGATCTCACCTCGACAGCGTGCCGCAAGGCGGCAACTACGATGGGGCGGCAGGCGTGGTCGCGGGCTTGAGCATCCTGTCCGCCCTCAAACGGGGCGCCATCGAACCCCCTACCGACATCACCGTCATGGGTATTCGCGCCGAAGAGTCGGCCTGGTTCGACGTTGCCTATCTCGGCAGCGCGGGCGCTTTCGGCTTGCTCGATCCGGAGTGTTTGTCCGTCGCGCGCTCCGACAACGGCCGCACTCTTGAAGCCACTCTTCGCGAGCGAGGCTTCGATCCGCAAACTATTCGAGAACGGCGGGCTTTGCTCGACCCGTCGCAGATCCGCGCCTACCTGGAATTGCATATCGAACAGGGCCCGACGCTGGTGGAAGAGCGGCGGCCGGCCGCCGCGGTCACCGGGATTCGAGGATGCAAGCGCTTCCGCAACGCCCGCTGCGTCGGCCGCTATGCGCATTCCGGCGCCGTCAACCGAACACACCGCCACGATGCGGTCGCAGCCACGGTCGCGCTCCTGCATCATCTGGAAACCGTGTGGCTGCAACAGGAACAGGCCGGAGCAGATCTGGTGATTACTTCAGGGGAGTTCTACACCGACGCTGCCATGCACGGCCCCAGCAAAATTGCCGGCGAAACTCACTTCGTAATCGACGTGCGCAGCGTCTGCGACGCCACCATGAACACGGTTGCGGAAGAAGCACGACGCGCAGCCGTACGCATCGGCGAGCAGTATCGTGTCACCTTCGACCTAGGTTCGACCAGCGACTCGCCTGCTGCCGTCATGGACGGCCGATTGCGCGAGGCGCTGCGCAGCCGGCTCGAGCACCCGTTCGAAATGGCCAGCGGCGCCGGACATGACGCGGCAGTATTCGCCAATATGGGAATTGCGACCGGAATGATCTTCGTGCGCAACGATCACGGCAGCCACAATGCAGACGAGTCCATGACGCTGGAGGACTTCGGCGTTGCGGCACAGGCCCTGCTCGAAGTGTTGCTGGATTTTCCGGCGCCATGACATTGTTGGTGACCGGTGCTACGGGCTTCGTCATGAGCGTACTCGGGCGCACGTGGCTCGACCTCAATCCAAGTGAGCGCCTGGTGGTGCTCGATTCCG
>JAYTXS010000216.1:0-18602 GCA_043742845.1 Gammaproteobacteria bacterium | reverse complement strand
CCGGGGGGGCGGTATTGCAGTATTGATCAAGCTCTTCGTTCGCGAGCCGCCGCGCGGCTACTCCGAGCCCGCGGCCGCGGCGCGTGACCGCTCGGCCGTGCCGCCGTTCTCGCTGCGTGCCGAGGTGCAAGAACTTCGCACCGTTGCCAGGGCCCTGCTGACCGACAGGCCGGTGCTTCATATGGCGCTCGGCATCACCATCGGCGTGATCGCCGGACTGTCCGCCGGAGTGGCGGTGGGCATCGGCATTGTCGCCGGCGGATTCGTTGCGGATGCGCTGGCGACCCGCGATGCGCGGTGGTATGCGCTGGTTCCGGCCCTGGGCGCCGCCGCCGCGGTGCCCTTATATGTGCTCGCGCTGCTGCAGTCTCGCTGGCCGGCGGCAACTTGCCTGTTGTCGATGGCGGGCTTCTTTCAGTACGCTTCCCTCGGGCCCACATTCGGCTTAGTGCAAAATGTGGTGGGAAGACGGCGACGCGCCACTGCCACGGCTTTTCAGGTTCGGTGCCGAGCGCCGTGGAAACGCCGATCGTAGTCGCTGACATTGGGCGCCGAACCGTGCACCGTGAATAGAGTCCACAGCAGAAGATCGCCGGGTTCCATTTCGCAGGTATGGATGTTGGACGGGTCGAGGCCGGCATGCCGCAGTTCCTCCTCCAGCAGCGGACTCAACCATGCGGTCTAGTGCGCCTGCAATACCACGTGTCGTTTCGCCTGCGGGTCGTTCAGCACCTCGAACAGCAGGTTCTTGTCGCGAAAGGTCGCATGGTGACGCAGGCCTTCCTGGTACATGCGATCCGCTTCCGCGCTGATTTCCGCAATTTCCTCGCGCGACAGGAAACCGCGCACGACGGCGAACCCATCGCTGCGAAGCGCTGAAGCCAAATCCGGCATGTTCAGCGAATCATCCCCTTGTACGCATGCCATGTGGCATGACCCATTAGCGGCGCAATGACGGTCAAGCCGAGCAGCAGCGGCGCGTAACCGATGATGGTCAACAGCAGGATCAAGGCGCTCCAAAGGAGCATGGCGGGGATGTTGTGAAGCACCGCGTTGACGCTGGCGCGCATGGCCTGGCCGGCGCTGGCATGTCGGTCGATGATGAGTGGAATGGCCACCACCGATACCGCGAACACGCCGGTGGCCAGCACACCGCCAATGACGATATAGGCCAGCACTTGCGAGCGGTTGGTGGCGTCGAGAAATCCCCGGTACAGGGTTTCACCGACGTCCGGCGCAGGAATGTGAAACACCGTGCCCAGCAGCAGCGCTGATATCCCAAACCAGACTGCTGCGCAGAGCGCCAGGATGACTCCGAATTCGAATAAGGCCGTGGCGTTCCTGCCGAATCCTTCCAAGGAATCGTCGAAGTTCGCCGACTGGCCGAGCGAATAGCGCCGCGACATTTCACACAATCCCGCCGACATTAGCGGCCCGACCAGCAGGAACCCGGTAATCGCCGCGGCAACGAAGTAAGGATGGGTGCCGCAAAAAATCAGCAGTGTCCAGCCCAGCGCCACAATCAACGCGCCGTAGCCCAAGCTCGTTCCCCAGTGCCGGCGCATGTCCTGCCAGCCGGCGTGCAACCAACTGAATGGCCGAAAAGCCGGCACCCGCAGGACTTCCAAATGAAGTATCTCAACCTTACCGCTGACGAGAGTCGTGCCCATGGTCGCATCCTCCGAATTGAGAGGTTAACCTAGTGTTTCACTCAGGGTAGTCTAGACCCATTTATAAGGATTCCACAGTTGAAGATTGATGACCTTAAGGAATCACGCCGACAGGCGGCACTCGACTATCACGAGTTTCCGACCCCCGGAAAGCTGTCGGTCACGGCCACAAAGCAATTGCTCAATCAGAGCGACTTGGCGCTGGCTTATTCGCCGGGAGTGGCCGCCGCGTGTGAGGCCATCGTCTCGGACCCTCTCAACGCGTTTCGCTTTACCGCGCGCGGCAACTTGGTGGGCGTCATCACGAACGGCACCGCCGTACTCGGGCTGGGGGCTATCGGGCCGCTGGCCGCAAAGCCTGTGATGGAGGGCAAGGCGGTGCTGTTCAAGAAATTTGCCGGCATCGACGTGTTCGACATCGAGGTCGAGCAGCGCGATCCGTTAAAGCTGGTGGACCTGATCGCGGCTCTTGAGCCCACCTTCGGCGCTATCAATCTCGAGGATATCAAGGCCCCGGAGTGTTTCGTCGTGGAGCGCGAATTGCGGCGGCGCATGAAGATTCCCGTATTCCATGATGACCAGCATGGGACGGCGATCATCGTGGGGGCGGCCTGCCTCAACGGGCTGCAAGTCGTCGGCAAGCATATCGAGACCATTAAAATGGTGGTGAGCGGCGCCGGAGCGGCGGCGCTGGCCTGCGTGGATCTACTGCTCGACTTGGGGCTGGTGCGCGAGAATGTCTGGCTGTCGGATCTTGCGGGCGTGGTGTATCAAGGCCGGCAGGAACTGATGGACCCCGAAAAGGCGCGCTTCGCCCAAGCCACGGGTGCCCGTACCTTAAACGACATCATCGGCGGAGCGGATGTATTCCTCGGCTTATCCGCCGGCGGCGTGCTCACGCAAGCCATGGCCGCGAAGATGGCTGCCAGGCCGTTAATTCTGGCACTGGCGAATCCCACCCCGGAAATCCTGCCCGAGGAGGTCAGGGCGGTGCGTAGTGATGCCGTGATCGCCACGGGGCGCAGCGACTATCCCAATCAGGTCAACAATGTGCTGTGTTTTCCTTTCATTTTCCGCGGCGCGTTGGACGTGGGCGCGACCACGATCACTCGGCCCATGGAAATTGCTGCCGTGCACGCCATCGCTGAGCTGGCCCGCCAGGAACAGAGCGATGTGGTAGCGGCGGCGTACGGGGGCATGGAGGATCTGGCGTTCGGGCCGGAATACCTCATCCCCAAACCCTTCGATCCGCGCTTGATCGTGAAGATCGCGCCGGCAGTGGCGCAGGCCGCCATGCTGTCGGGGGTCGCGACGCGGCCCATCGCCGACCTGGAAGCCTATCGCCGGCGTCTGCTGCAATTCGTCTACCACAGCGGCACGCTGATGCAGCCCATTTTCGCTGCCGCCCGCACCTCGCCCGCACAACGCAGCCGCATCGTCTACGCGGAAGGCGAGGATGAGCGCGTGCTTCGCGCCGTGCAAATCGCCGTGGATGAGAAGCTCGCCACACCCATTCTGGTCGGCCGTCCCGCCGTCATCGAGGATGCCATCAAACGCCACGGTCTGCGCATCCGGCTGGGAGAACATTTCAGCATCGTGAATCCTGAACACGATGAAAGATTTCGTGAGTATTGGCAGGATTATCATAGGCTCACCGAACGCAGTGGCGTGACCCCGCAATACGCGAAGTTGGAGATGCGCCGCCGTACCACGCTGATTGCCGCGATGCTTCTTAAGAAAGGCGAAGCCGATGGGCTGATTTGCGGAATGATCAGCACTACTGCGCGGCATCTGCACTACATCGATCAAGTCATCGGCAAGCGGGCAGGGGTCACGGTGTACGGTGCCATGAGCGGACTAATCCTGCCGGGGCGTCAGGTGTTCATCGTCGATACGCACGTCAATCTCGATCCCAGTGCCGAGCAGCTAGCGGCAATCACCCAGCTGGCTGCGGATCAGCTGTGTGCGTTCGGCCTCACGCCCAAGGTCGCACTGTTGTCGCATTCGAATTTCGGCAGTAGCGATGCACCCTCTGCGCTCAAGATGCGCGCGACTCTGGCGCTACTGCACGAGCGCGCGCCGGATCTGGAAGTGGACGGCGAAATGCACGGCGACAGTGCGTTGGACGAGACAGCGCGCTCGAGGGTACTGCCCGGCAGTACGCTTCATGGCAGTGCCAATCTGCTCGTGTGCCCCGATCTCGACAGCGCCAACATTGCCTACAACTTGCTCAAGTCGGCTGCCGGGCATAATGTCGCCATCGGCCCCCTCTTGTTGGGGTGCGCCGCCCCTGCACATATTTTGACGCCGGCGGCCACGGTGCGGCGCATCGTGAACATGACGGCGGTGACCGTGGTGGAAGCCGGCCGAGAGACGGGGACTTAGTCGGCGCCGTAGGCGCGACTTTTCCAGCGGGCGCCTCGGCCACGCCAGTAATTGATCGCCGAGTCCACGGTGGCGGCCATGTAAAACAGCGCGATCAGCGGCAGCGCCGCTGCCCATGCGGGACTACGCCCGTAGCGGATCAGTGTGGGCACGTAGCTGAACGCCGCCATCGCATAGATTGCTGCGCCGCAAGCCCGCGATGCGCCATGCGCAAACACTATTGCCGCTGCCGGCACCAACCACACCAGAGTCAGGCCCAGCAGCGTGAGCGCCAGCAGTGCCGCGGAATACCGCAGTTGAGTAAAGGCGGTGCGAGAAATCATGTGCCAAATGTCCGCAAAACCCGGATAGGGACGAATGGACGCGGCGAGCCCCGAATGACCGAGAAAAATGCGACCTGAAGTTTTGACTGCTTTGGCCAGCGCAACATCGTCGATCAGGGAGTTCCTAATGGCCTCGATGCCGCCGACATCCCGCAGCGCATCGCGCCGAATCAAGATGGTGCCGCCGGCGGCGGCGGCAACGCGTGAAGTCGGGTCATTCACCCGGTCGAATGGATAGAGCATCTGAAAGAAATATACGAAGGCGGGCACCAAGGCGCGTTCGGCGAGGCTCGAGCAATTCAAACGCACCATTTCGCTTACCATGTGCAGCTCGGACTGCAGCAGCTTTGCGACCAGCGTGGCTAGATGCTGTGGGTCGTGCACGATATCGGCATCGGTGAGCAGCAGAATGGGGGCTTGACCCGCGGCGATGCCCTGGCTCAATGCCCACAATTTGCCGGACCAGCCGGTCGGCTTCGACCGCAAGGAAATGATGTGCAGCCCCGCCGCCGTGCCGGCCAGTGCCACCGTCCCGTCGGTGGAGTTATCGTCCACCAAGATCACTCGGAAGCCCCCGCGATAATCCTGCCGGAGCAGAGACTCGATTGCAGCCGCGATGGTGTGCGCTTCATCGCGCGCCGGAACCACGATGTCCACCTGCGGAAACCGCGGCGGCGTGGCAACCGGCAACTCCGGCCCGGATTGCCAATACCTGCCGTGAGCAAAGACCAGGTAGATCCAAATCAGCAATGACAGCAGCACGATCATCGCCGCACCATAAGCCCCCATGCGCTCAAATAGGGTCTTCCAGTGACTTGGCGAGCGGCGTGAACAATGTCGGCCCGGACGCGGTCATGTACCAGCAGTCTTCCATACGGACACCGAACTCGCCGGGAATATAAATGCCCGGCTCGTCGGAAAAGCACATGCCGGCTTGCAGCGGTGTCGAATCGCCGTGAACCAAGTAGGCGGGCTCATGACCGTCCATTCCGATGCCGTGCCCGGTGCGGTGCGGAAGTCCGGGCAGCTTGTAGGCGGGACCCCAGCCCTCCCTCTCGTAGTAGCCGCGAACGGCATCATCGATCGTGCCCGTGGGAACGCCAAGCTTGGCAGTCTCGAGAGCGATCTCCTGGCCTCGCTTGACGGTGTTCCAAACCTTACGTTGCTTGGCACTGGCTTGACCGAATACCCAGGTGCGTGATACGTCGGATTGATAGCCTTGCACAGTGCAGCCGCAATCCATCAACACGATCGAGCCGTCGCGCACGTATTGAACTTTTATCGAGCCGTGCGGATAGGCGGAAGCCTCATTCAGCAGCACCAGCGAAAACTCGGACGTGCCGCCGCCCAGAGCGATGGTGGCGGCATCCATCAGAGCGCTGATGTCGGCGGAGCTCATGCCGAGCCTCACGCGTGAATGAACGAAGCGCAGCGCTTCCAGTGTGACGGTGTTGGCCAATTGCATCAGCGCCAATTCCGCGGGCGACTTGATCAGTCGGCACACACGCACGAGAGAATCGGCCGAGACGATCTCGTATGCGTTGGATAGTTGACGTACGCCATCGACGATGAAGAATCGTACGGTGGATTCCACGGCCACCACGCCGGAGGCGATGCCTCGATCGCGCAAGCCTTGTACGATCAATGCGAACGGACTTTCATGTTCATTCCACGGCCGCACCTCACCACCCACTTGCAGCGTCTCGCGAATGGAGGGCTCTTCAAAGGCCGGCGTCACCACCAGGACGTTGCCGCGAGCGGGGATGATGGCGAGCGTGGTGCGCTCTGAGCGATGCCAGCGTATGCCGGTGAAGTAATCGAGCGTTGAGCCGGGTTCCACCAGAAGGGCGCCGATTTTGTGCTCCAACATGAATCCCTGAACCTTGGCAATGCGCGTCTGTCTCTCCTCTGCGGAGATCGGCTTTGCCCCTGCGGTCAGGGATTTCAGGTCGCCGGTCGGTGCGGACGAGGCCGCGGTCGCCGTGCCGAAGCGCGCACCCATCGCCATCAGGGGAGCGGTAGCAGCGGCTCGAAGTACAATGCGTCTTGAAATCATGAACATCCCTCGTTGTTAGCGCAAGGATACTGCAAATCCCCGACATTCGACCCTTCGAGGCGGTAATATCCCTGCACAACTTTAAGGGGAAGCTAATGACGGCGATGTACAAACTCTATGGGCGGCCAGGTTCTGGTTCGCTTGCGGTGCAGATCGCGCTCGAGGAGATAGGTACTCCCTATGATCGGGTGTGGGTGGGCACCGATGCGGCCGACGTAGCTCAGTTCCGCTCGACGAACCCCACCGGCAGGGTGCCGGCACTGATGTTGCCCGACGGCACCGTGATGTTCGAATCGGCCGCGATGCTGATCCATCTCTCACTGAGTCATCCGCAAGCCGGGCTCGCCCCATTGCCGGGAACCCATAGGCACGCCGCGTTTCTGCAGTGGATGGTATTTCTCTCCGCGAACCTCTACGAAGCGGTGTTGCGAATGTACTATTCAGCGCGCTATTCCACTCGCGGCGACGCCGACGCCGATGCCATCCGCGACAAGGGCATTGCCGACTTTTGTACCCACATCACGCTCGTCAGCCAGGGTCTCGGGCCTTATGTGCTGGGCGGAGATTTTTCGGTCGCGGATATCTATTTGTATATGCTTGCCGGGTGGTACTCGGGAGATAAGGCGGAGTTGTACCGACGTTTACCCAAGTTAGAGGCGCACGCGAAAATTATCTCTGCTCGTCCCGCGGTGGCGAAGGTCGAGGCCGACCATAGTGGATGAGGTCTTCGCGCGGCGTGATGTCATCGATGCCGCCAAGCTACGCAGTTTGTGTGTTCCCTCGAATGTGCGGGGGGCCAGGCAGGCCGCATCGCATCTCGGAGCCATTGCCGTTACCGGCACACTGCTCTGGCATTGGCGGGATACCTGGTGGGTGCTGCCGATCTTCGCCGCGCATGGAGTGCTGCTGAATTTCCTGTATGCCGGGCAACATGAACTTAGCCATTGGACGGTGTTCCGCACGGGGTGGTTGAACGAGTGGTTGGGTCGGCTGTTTGGCTTCGTACTGTTCTATCCGCGCACCTTCGACCAGGTGCAGCACGTGGCTCATCACCGATTTACTCAGGATTGGGCCAAGGATGGTGAGCTGGCGCGCCCTCGTTATACCTTGAGTATCTACCTGCTGTGGATGTCGGGCGTGAGTTACTGGTACACCCGCTGGCGCCGCATCCTAAGATTCTGCGCCGGCAAGATCAGCGAGCCTTATCTGCCCGCCAAGCGGTATCCGGAACTGATTCGCGAGGCTCGCCTGCATCTGGCCGGTTATGCATTGATTGCCGGCCTGTCGCTGGCGGCTCGCACCTGGGCCGCCGTGATTCTGTGGCTGGCTCCGATGCTCGTGATGAAATGCGTGCACCAGCTGCAGAATACAATCGAGCACTTGGGCCTGCCGCATGAAGATAACGTCCTGGCGAATACGCGCAGCACGCGCACCAATGCGCTCATGCGCTGGCTCGGCTGGCAGATGCAGTACCATACGGCGCACCATGCCTTTCCGGGCGTGCCCTTCCACCGATTGCACGAGTTGCACGCGGCCATATTCACCGCGCGTGGCACGGCGCCCCCGACCATGAGTTACCTGGGATTTCAAGCGGCGGTTCTGCGCGCCTTTGCAAAGGGTACGACCGAAGCCGATTATCCCGACGCTGACACTTGGATAGCCGATTCGGCGCATGGTTAATCGCCTGCTGGTGTATCAGGCTCTGTGGGCCATGGACCGCCTGAGTGACCCCGAGGCGTCCGTGGCGCAGAAGTTCGACCGAGTGCGCGAGGCGGGATTCGACGGCATGGCCATCGACTTGGGCGCACTGACTCTGGAGCAGGCCCAATCGACGGTGCCGCATTTCGCTCGCACTGGATTGGCCGGCGGCCTCACCGCGTTTCCGTCATCGGTGGATGCCTTGGACCCGGCGTTGGAGCTCGCGCATCGCATAGGCGCTCCCTTTGTGGTGGTCATCGGTCAGGAAATGCCGGTCAAGGTTACCGCCATGGTGCCGGTGATTGAAGGCTGGCTGCGCCTGGCCGAACGGGCGTCCATGCCCGTTCAGTTCGAAACGCATCGCAACTGCATTACCAACGATTTGTTTACCACGGTGCAATTGCTGGATGCGGTCCCCGATATGCGCTTGGCCGCCGATCTGTCGCATTATGTGGTGGACCGGGAGATGCCCTGTCCGCCGACGCCGGCGTTGCAGGCATTGATCACGAAGGTGCTCGAACACTCCGACTCCTTTCAAGGGCGGGTGGCGGCGCGCGGCCAAATCCAAATTGCGCTCGATTTTCCACAGAACGCAAAATGGGTGGCGCTGTTCCGCGATTGGTGGCGGCAAGGATTTGCCGCATGGCGGGCGCGGCATGCGCAAGACGATGATGCACTGGTGTTCCTGTGCGAGCTTGGGCCGCCCGATTATGCCATTACCGACGCGAACGGCAACGAGCTCTCTGATCGCTGGCAAGAAGCGTTGAGGCTGGCGCAATGCGCGCGGGAGTTATGGAGCGAGGTTTCGAGGGGCGGCCGCTAAGGCTTGCGCCGCTGCGGATATTGAAGGCACAATAGTGTTCTTCTCGGGGCGGAGTGCAAGTCTCCACCGGCGGTGATGGCGAGCAATCGCATGAGCCCGCGGGCTCCTGGTTGGCGTGAGTCGATCAGGCTGCAGATTTGGTGAGAACCCAAAGCCGACGGTAGGAAATCGGGTGCGATTTCCTGAAAGTCCGGATGTACGAGAATTGGAGTTAGGCTGGAAGCAGTTCAGGCTTCCGGACGGAGTGGCCGCTGGTTTGCGGTCGCTCACTCGCATTGCGCCCCGGGCTTTCAGTTTGGGGAGGTGCAATGAATTCGAGAAATTCCCGCAGTAAGGATCTTATCGGCCGGTCGGCAAGGGTCGCCTTCGTGCAATCCTGCTGGCATCGAGAAATTGTCGATCAAGCGCGGCTGGCCTTCTTAAAGGGCATCGAGGCGTACGGCATCAGCCGCTCGCGGGTTGACTGCTTTGAAGTACCGGGAGCTTTCGAGATACCGCTGAACGCCAAACTTCTGGCAACATCGGGACGCTACGCTGCCGTTGTGGCCGCCGGCTTCGTGGTGGACGGCGGAATTTACCGGCACGAGTTCGTGGCGAGCAGTGTCATCGATGCGCTCATGAGCGTTCAGATGGCCAGCGAAGTGCCGGTTATTTCAGTCGTGCTGACGCCACAACGGTTTCACGACCACGAAGAGCATCGGAAATTCTTTGCCGCACATTTCTTAACAAAAGGCGAAGAAGCGGCTCACGCCTGTGCGGGCGCGATCCGGGGAATCAAGGCATTGCGCGCGCGTTGCCGCGCCTGATTGGGAATTATCGCTTCTCCGACAGCCAAAAGGCAATCCGTCCTACATTCCGAAAAAGCGTGCCGCGTAACACTCATCTCCAGGTTTTACGAGTCGGCCGTTTGCCGATGTGGTTCTGGAGTAATCATGAGCATGAATAAAGATCAAGTCGAGGGCCGGGCCAAAGAAGTGGCGGGCAAGGTGCAGGAAGTGGCCGGCAAGGCTATCGGTAATGTCGGCCAGCAGGTGAAGGGCACGATCAACAAGAATGTCGGTGCAGCGCAAGCGAAATATGGCGATGCCAAGAGCAACTTGAAGGATTCCGACAAGAAGTACGACGAGGCGAAAAAGGACTCAAATCGCTAGGAGACTCGGCTTAAAGAGCCACTAGGACGGCGCCGGCGGTGATCAGGATGCCGCCGACGCCTACTTTCCACGTCAGCCGCTCGCCAAGGAAAGCAATGGCGAATAGAACGACTAAGACCACGCTGAGTTTATCGATTGGCGCCACGCGCGAAGCCGGGCCGATCTGCAGCGCGCGGTAATAACACAGCCACGACAATCCGGTGGCGGCGCCCGACAACACCAGGAACATCACACCCTTCGTTGACAGTGCATCAAGCCTCTGCCACTCCTGCCTCGCCGAAATCAGCAGTGCCATCACCGTCAATATAACGAGCGTTCTAATGAACGTCGCCAAATCGGAATTGATTTCCGCAACGCCGACCTTACCGAAAATCGCCGTAAGGGCAGCGAAAAACGCGGATCCTAGCGCAAATAGGCGCCAGTCTGTGTTCATGGGGAGGGCGCATCCGTGATGGGAGTATTCATTAACATACGTTAAGACCGATTGACTTGCTATACAAGGGTGACTCACATGCGTAGGAAAAAACCGACTCCACACTGGGTGACGCGCCGCGCCGACTAGGTTCGGGCGCCTACATAGATGAGCCTTGGCCTCCCGCAATCTGTGTTCCGAGTTTTGCGAAAGCCTTCAGGGCTACATTTAAAACATTGTTAGGAGTAGAAAATGAAAAAATTCGTATTGGCCGGCATGCTGGCTACCAGCGTTGTCTGCGTGCCGATGGTGCTTGCCGGCGAATCGGGCACAGCCGATCACCACTTCGTCAAGGACTCCGTCATCACCACCAAGGTGAAGGCGAAATTGGCCGCGAAGCATCTCACTACGCTGGCGCGCATTAAGGTCGATACCGATGCGAACGGCGTAGTCTGGCTGAGCGGCCATGCTCCCACGCAGGATGCTGCCGATATGGCCGGACTGCTGGCGAAGGATACCGACGGCGTGATGTCGGTGCACAACGACGTCATGGTAAAACCTGAGTAAGTGACTGCAGCGGGACGCCTCCAGTGGCGGCGTCCTCGCTTTCCTCGAGGTTACTCGGTGGCCGGTATTTTTTGTGCCAACCGGTCCGCCAGCAGGGCGATAGATTCGCTCCATGCACGGGCAACGACATCATATCCGTCCACTCCCAACGGCGTGCTGAATACTTCAGCTCCGTCGGATACCTTGTCAATCTGTGGACCCTGAATTCGCCAATGCACTTCGAGGCGCGCCGGTTCACCGTGACGCATCCATACCTGCACGATATCGACGGTCACTTTAACGGACGGCCCGCTGGTAACGATGACGCCGCGGCCGGCAATCATCACGTCGCTACGGCGCCTCTCGATGTCCTGTGCCAGGGTCTGAGATACGAGATCCGACAACGGAGCACCCCACCTTTCATGCTCGAAAACGGATACCGCATCGGGCGAAGTGTTGAGCACAATTTCGGCGCGATCGACCAATGACGGTAGCGACACTTTGAGTGTCGCCTGTAATGTGGGTGCAGTCCGCGTAGCGCTGTGGGTCGTGGGCTGAGCGCTCAGAATGTAGAAATGATCTGGCCGGCTCGTGGCGCATGCGCCGAGCAGGCATAGACAGGCCGCCCCGGCCGCATGTAACTTCAAGGGGAGTCTCCCGGTTTGCCGCGCAATAGAGATTCTGGATGGCGTTCGAGGTATTCGACCAGCGCGGTGACTGATTTTGCCGCCCGCGACAATTGCAGCAGTGTTGCCCCCAGATCGCTCTGCAAAGGTGCGTCCTGCGCCAACACGTCCTTGGCGTTCTTGAGCGCTCCCTGGGCTTCGACCAGGGTGGCCTGAATCTGCGGCGCCAGGCTGCCATCGACGTGACGCATCAGCTGATCCGTACTCTTCAAGGTTTGCTCGAGCGCCTCCATGGTGGAGAGTAATCGAACAGAAATCTTGTCGAAGGGCACCTTATTGAGCTTGCGGGCGATGCTGCCCACGGAATCTTGAATTTCATCGAGCCCATTCGATACCGTGGGGAACACCGCGGGCTGTTCCTTCCACCAGACGGTCTCCGCGGGGGCATCTCCGTGCATGTCAAGGTCCACGTATTTTTGGCCGGTTAACAGATTTCCGGACCTCAGCTCCGCCCGCAGGCCATGAGCGACCAGACTGTCTATCAGCACGCGACTCACCGTTTCCGGACCCTCCGTGGCGGAGGTCAGGCGCGTACCGTGCGCTTTGCGGCCGCGAATGCGTTGCGGATAGACATCCACAACGACGGGAAAGCGCAGCGAGGCGGCGTCCGGGTCGTACTCGACGTCGACGCTCTTCACCTCACCCACGGCAATGCCGTGCAGTTCGACCGGTGCGCCCGCGGACAGGCCGCGCAATGAGCCTTTGAAATACATGACGAAGGCGCGCACCTCCGTCTCGATGGGGCGCATCGCGCGGTCTTGGTCCGAGTACAAAGTGAACGAGGTGTCGGCGGCGACCGGTGTCGCTTCGCTGCCCGGCAGCGCTCCGAAGCTGACGCCGCCTTGCAGGATGGAGGTCAGTGATTCCGTGCGCAGCTTGACGCCATCGGAACTGAGCGACATATCGATCCCGCTAGCTTGCCAAAATCGCGTTCCAGCAGTGACAAAGGCGTCAAAGGGCGCGTTGAGGAATATCTTGATGGTAACGCCGTTGCCGCCGGGATCGAGTGTGGAGGCCACCACTTGGCCGGCTTCGATGTGCCGATAAAAAACCAGGGAGCCTATGCTCAACGACCCCAAATCCTCCGCGTGCAGCACGAATTCACGGCCCGGCACGTCTGCCGTGACGATCGGCGGCACCTCCAGACCGACGAAGTGTTTGCTTTCGGTGATCGATTTACCGACTTCAACGCTGATGTAGGCGCCGGACACCAGGGTTCCCAAACCGGTGATTCCCGCGGCTGAGACGCGCGGGCGCACCACCCAAAAGCGCGTGTCGTCGACCAGGTAGTCGCTGGCGTCGCGGTGAATCATTGCGGTGACGATCACTTCCTTGCGATCCTTGGCCACGTGAATATCGGTCACCTCGCCGATCTCCACATCCTTGTAACGAATCTTCGTCTTATTCGTCTCGAGATCTTCCGCGTTGTGGAATCGAATTTCGACGCTGGTGCCCTGCGCAAGCTTCTCGTGAATCAGGACAAACGCCCCGGCAAGAACCACCACGACGGGAAGGGCCCAAATCAGCGGGAACCGGCCCCCGGCATCCGGCGCAGCCTCGGCGGTGGGGAGTTCTTCCGTGCTTGGGTTGATGGGTTCGGTCATCGGTCGGTATCCCACAGAAGGCGTTGGTCGAAAGTATGTGTAGCGAGCAGGGTCAGCACCACGACGGCGCCGAAGGCCCACGCCCCCCAGCCGACAATAATGGACGCAAAGGACTGAACTTGCACCAAGGTCGCCAGCAATGAAATCGCATAGATATCCAGCATGGACCAACGACCGATGAATTCCAGCATTCGAAATAATTGGGTGCGCTGCAACCGGCCGCGCGCGGAACGCGCCCAGGCCGAATAGGTCAGCACACCCAGCGCCAGAATTTTAAGCAGAGGCACGACGATACTGGCAACGAATACCAGCACGGCGATGGGCCAGGAACCGGAGTGCAGCAGCACCAGCACTCCGCTCATGATGGTGTCGCTTTCATCGTCGATGATGGTGTTTGTGTCCATCACCGGTAATAGGTTCGCCGGTATGTACAGCACGGCTGCGGCGATCAGCAAAGCCGTGGTGATGGCGAGGCTGTGAGGTTTGCGTGCGTGCAGCGGCGCGTGACACCGTGGGCAGCGCTTGTGCGTTGCCTTCACGTCGCGCACCGTCAGGTGGCAGTCCAGGCAGGTCAGCAGTCCAAGGCTGCGGCCGGTGGCAGGTGCGCTCATTTCGCTGCGCGAGTGGCGGCCCAGTGCCATAGCTGCTCCGGCGACGCGCGGCTGGTCAGTGCGGATAGGCACAGCATGAGGAGTGCACAGGACCACAGGGCTATTCCGGGCACGACATGCGCAAATTTGGCAAGTCGCACCAACGCGACCACGGTGCCCAGCATGAAGACCTCTGTGAAGCTCCAGGGCCGTACCCGGGTGATCAGGCGAATGACGAAGTTCTGCCCGAAGGCGCCGCTGCCGCGCCACAGGGGAATCAATACATACAGCTGCGTCAGCACCTGCAGCAAGGGAGCGACCACGATTGTTAGGAACACCAGCAGCGCCAACATCCTGTCGTGTTGCTGGTAGAGCCCCAGGGCGGCGCCGATCAACGTCGTCTCACGCGAGCTGCCGTTGACATGCATCGTCACCAGAGGATAGAAATTACTAAGCCACAGCAGCACCAATGCGCAGGAGCCCAACGCTATCGCAACATCTATGCTGCCGTTCTGCGCCCGCTGCAGGGGCTCGCGGCAGCGCACGCAACGGGTGCGGCCGAAGACGGGAGCCGCGGTGCGGCGGTGCGCCAAATCACAGGCGGGGCAAACCATCACCAGCGGCATTGCGGTCTTCAGTACCCTTAAGTGTCCTGCTTCGCGCCAATCTTATCCTACCGCCGCGTCTATGGTCTGTTTCCCGTCTCCATCAGTAGCCGGGTGAACAGATAGAGCCGCGGAACGAGGCTGTTCAAGTCGACCCATTCGTGGTCGGTATGAAAGTCGCCGCCCACCAGACCCAAGCCGTCGAGTGCCGGCGTACCTTCCGCCATCGCAAGCGCCGATTCCGATGCGCCGCCGTTGCCCGATAATTCCACGGTCTTGCCGAGTTCCGCATAAATGGCCCGGGCGCGAGCGGCGAGGGCGTCGATGCGGGAATTTTCAGTCAACGGCGGATACGCGGGATCGTGAGATACGCTCACCTGCGTATCCGGGACCAGGGTGCTGCCGGCGCCGGCCTCGACCTTGGCCAACACGGTATTGAAGTCTTCCGGCGTGCGATAACGGACATTGAGCGTGGCCTGGGCAAGATCAGGAATGATGTTGTTGCGCTCGCCGGATTTGAGAATGGTGAGGTTCACGGTGGTGCCGCTGCCCGAATGAGGGAACGCGCCCTCGAGTGCCGAGAGCTGGTGCACGAGTTCAACCGCTGCGTTGCGGCCGTCTTGCGGCGCCATACCGGCATGCGCCGCTCGGCCTTTCACCAGAATGTGAATGCTGGTCGAACCCTTGCGCCACACCGTCAGGGCGTCCGGCGGATCCCCGGGTTCCATATTGAATTCGACATCGTGTTGCTTGACCAGTGTCTCAATCAGCTTGCGGGAACCCGGCGAGCCACGCTCTTCGCTGTCGTCGAGCAGCAGCGTAATGGTGGCGAAGTTCTTGAAGCCGAGGTCGTGCAGGATGGTGAGCGCCATCACCGCGTTGACGACGCCCCCCTTTTCATCGCCGACCCCGGGTCCGTGAGCGCGTTCCGCATCCATGCTGAAGGGCCGAGCCGCGGCGGTTCCGGGTCCGAACACGGTGTCGATGTGCGCGATAATGAGGATTCTGCCCTTCCCGGTGCCGTGAAATACCGCCACCAAGTTGTCCGGTAGTCCGGCAGCCTCGGCGGGCTCGGTTCGGACCTTCCCGCCCAACGCCTCGAGTCGGGCCGCGAGTAGTGCGGCAACCTTGCTTCCGCCGACAACATCGCCGGTGCCCGAATCGATGTCGACGATCTCCCTGAGTAACTCCAGCGCGGCCGCACGTCGTGCGGTGACCGCACGGTACACCGGCTCGTTCCGGTGCGGGGCGGCTTGCGCTGCCATGGCGCTGGCCAGCAACACTAGGGTCATCACTTGCGTTCGCAACCGTGCGTACATGGCTCGTCTCCTCATTGGCTATCGGAAACGTTAGCATGGTGAGTGCGGCTATACTCGCCATTGTCAACCGCCAAGGGGGAGAAGATGAAGGCCACTTCGCTGCTGCAGCTGGAGAATGAGCGCGTGATCGTCACGGAATGGCGCTTCGCGCCGGGAGCCGAGACCGGCCCTCACGTGCATGCGTACGACTATGTCGTCGTGCCCCTGACCAGCGGCATTTTGCGCCTGGAGGAACCCGGCGGGGTGCGCGACGCGGTACTGACCTTGGGAGCGTCGTATGCCCGCCCAGCGGGCGTTTCCCATAATGTGATCAACGCCAATGAGTTTGAATTTCGATTCGTGGAAGTCGAACTGAAGTGACGATCCCGCGTAGCAGGGAGTTGGTCCCTGCAAGCCACGAGTTCGGCCCGTGCTATTTGCGGGGCAATACGTTGATGATGTTCAATACCCTGCGGCATAAGCACTTCAAAGGAATTTCCATGTCTTTTTAGATAAAGGGCTTGTCGAAGACCTATCCCAACGGAGTGAGGGCGCTCAAGAATTTGTCGCTCTCCGTCGGCAACAACATGTTCGGCCTGCTCGGTCCGAATGGCGCCGGCAAGAGTTCGCTGATGCGAACCATCGCCACCCTGCAGGACCCGGACGCGGGCAGCATTGATCTTGACGGGCTGAATGTGCTGACGCAGAAGAATGAAGTCAGGAAAATCCTGGGTTATCTGCCGCAGGAGTTCGGGGTGTACCCGAAGATGTCCGCCATCGACATGCTGACTCACTTGGCGGTCCTCAAGGGGGTGACGGCGAAGGGGGAACGTAAGGAAATGGTGGATGCACTGCTGCAGCAAACCAATCTATGGGAGGCTCGCAAAAAGGCGCTCTCCACCTATTCGGGCGGCATGAAGCAGCGCTTCGGCATCGCCCAGGCGCTGCTCGCCAATCCGCGTCTGATCATCGTCGATGACGTGCGCGAGCTGTGCTCTCGAATGGCGATTATCGCGTCCGGGCAAGTTCTCTTGGAGCGGTCGCCCAACGAGGCCTTGCTGGCGCTCGAGGGACAGATGTGGTCGCGTGTCGTTGCCACCGACGAAGAATTACGCGCACTGGAGGGGCAATTGAAAATAGTCAGCACCCACCTGGTCGGAGGGCAGCACGAAATCCGGGTGTTCGCCCCATCCTCGCCGGGGGAGCACTTCAAAGCCGTCGCAGCAGGTCTCGAGGATGTGTACTTCCTGAACCTGTCTCGCGGCCCCAAAAACTAGCACCAGGCCTCTAGGGAGATAGCGTCATGGGCATGTTTTGGGAATTCTTTACTTTTGAGCTTCGATTTCGCATCAAGAGCATCTCGACTTACATCTACTTTTTGCTGTGGACGGCGTTCTCGTTCTTCCGTATTGCGTCAGAGAATTTCGGCCCGATCGCCAATTCCAACGGCAAGGTGCTGCTGAATGGCCCCTATGCCAATACTTTGAACGACGCCTTCTCCTGCTTGTTCGGGGCATGGGAACGACGCTGCGGCAGTACATGGCCTTGTCGCGGCTGCGTACCCGCACCGTGATGAGCGAGATTCCTTTCTGGGCCATTGTCGGGCTGCTGGTCGCTTTCGAGATCAATAACGGCCACTTCGCCGGACGCGTAGGGGGCGAGAATGTGTGGCCGGTTACCTACCTCATGCTGCAGGCAGTGGAGGGCTCCGGCACGTTGTTTTTCATCATTGTCGCCGCCCTGTATGCCGGCGAGTTGGTTTGGCGCGAACGCGATATTCGCTTCGACGTCATTCATGATGCGCTGCCCATGTCGGAGTCAATAGATTGGCTTTCGAAGTTCACCGCCATTGCGGCCGTCGAGCTGGTTCTGCTCACCATCACCATGCTGGTTGGCATGCTGATGCAAAGCATCGACGGCTACTACCACCTCGAGGTGCTGCAGTACCTCGAAGAACTGTACCTGGTCACGCTGCCGCAGATGCTGGCCTTTGCGCTGTTCGCGATGTTCGTGCAGACCATGGTGTCGAACAAGTTCATCGGCCATGGCATCGTCATCGGCTTGTTCGTTTTGCAATTCTCGCCGTGGTGTCCATGGCTTATACCCGGCGTGGCACCGATTTGTCGTTCGGTTCGCGCAGCCGGCAGGCTTGGCGCCGCGCGCCGGCTCTGGCGCCGGCGGCCTCCTTGTTTCTGCTGCTGGCCGTGGGCGCGGGCGCTTGGTAGGACTACAACGCTCACGTGCTCAATGAGTACATGACTGCCGAGGACCGTCGCCACGCGCTTGCCGACTACGAGCGGCAATTCAAGAAGTATGAAGACCTGCCGCAGCCAAAGGTCACGGCGGTCGATACCCGCATCAACATCTATCCGGAGCGTCGCTCCTTTGACGGCACGGGACGATTTACGCTGCAAAACAAGAGCGCGTTGCCGATGTCGGAAATTCATCTGACCGACCAGCTCGAGGCAGTAGGCAACGTGAAATTCGATCGGCCGTTCCATCTCGTCAGCCGGTCGGCGCGCAATCTATACACGATTTACGCATTCGATCAGCCCTTGGCCCCGGGGGAGGTGGTGACCCTTTCGTTCTCGGTCGGGCACGAGACTCGGGGCTTTCGCGACGGCAACGAGCCTGCACAATTCGCCTTCAACGGGACATTTTTCGATTCAGAGTACTTTCCCGGGATCGGCTACGACCCCACTGTGGAAATAGATGATCCACGCCGACGGCGCGAAGAGCATTTGGGAGCCTTGGA
>JAYTXS010000215.1:0-16053 GCA_043742845.1 Gammaproteobacteria bacterium | reverse complement strand
CAGCATTCTTGTCATCGCACATCGGGGCGCCAGCGGCGAACGCCCCGAGCACACGATTGAGTCTTACCGGCTGGCGATAGAGGAGGGCGCCGACTACATCGAACCCGACTTGGTCATGACTCGCGACGGCGTTCTCATTGCCCGGCACGAGAACGAGATCGGCGGCACCACCGACGTTGCGCAGCATCCCGAATTTGCGGGGCGCCGCCGCACCCAAACCATCGACGGCGAAACCATGACGGGGTGGTTCACCGAAGACTTCACGCTGGCCGAGATCAAGACCTTGCGGGCCCGGGAGCGGCTGCCGGAATTACGGCCCCAGAATTGCGTCTTTGACGGCCAGTTTCTGATTCCGACCTTCGATGACATCATGCAATTGGCCGCCGAGGCCAATCGTGGCCGCGACGTCGCTGCCAGAATCGGCGTGTATCCGGAGACCAAGCATCCCGCGCATTTCACCAGTATCGGATTGCCTTTGGAGCAGGCGGTTCTCGATACATTGCGGCGCCACGGCTACGACGGGCCAGGCAGTCCGGTGTTCATTCAGTCATTCGATCCGCGCAACCTGCGTGAATTGCGCGGACAGACACGGCTGCCGTTAATCCAACTGCTGGAGCACGAATTGGGGGACCTGGCGCAGATCGCTAAGTACGCCGATGGCATCGGCATCGCGAAGGTTTTGGCTACGCCCTCAGGCGTGCTCGCGGCGCATGCGGTGAACCTCAAGGTGCACGTGTGGACTTTTCGCGCCGAAAACGAGTTTCTGCCGGACGATCTGAAGATCGGCACTGCGCCGGCGGCGCACGGCGATCTCGATGGCGAAATCCGGCGGTTTCTAGATCGAGGAATCGACGGCATGTTCATCGATTTTCCGGCGGTGGGAGTGCGCGTGCGCGACGCGCGATAGCGCGGGCCCGTTGCACGGCGCCCGTTGCACGGCGCCTACATCTCCGGGGTCCAGCTCTTGCACCAGCCGCTGACTGAGACCAGCTTGCCGGGGAACAGTGCGCAGGGACGGTAATTGTTTCCCGCGGTTCCCTGCAATTGCAGGCAGTTCTCGCAGGTCGAGCCCGCTGCGTAGTCGGGATATTTCTTCACATCGACTTGAGCCGCATTCTCGACATAGCCCAATTGCACCGCCGTCGGATCCTTCACGTTCAGCCGGGGCGGTTGCGCGCTGTGCGCGGGTCGTGAACCCAGCGCGGCCGCAGCGGTCGCTAGGCTTAAGCTTTTGAGCAGCAGTCGGCGTGAAACAGTCATGCCGCAAATATGCCGAAAATTATCGGGGCCGTCACGCTAAAAGAACACGGACAGATAGACCTGGTACACCATGGCGTCGAACGCGTAAAGAGGTTCATTACCGGCCGTGCAGTTGGGGCCGGTTGAGTCGGCTACACATGGCTTAATGTTCCGAAAGTCGTTGTATTTGAACTGAATGCGGCTCACGTCGAAGGTGGTGGTGGCACGCTTGAACATGAGAAAACCTTGCGGTGCAAAGGCCCAGGTGGCTTTGAACCCGTAGGAATTATTGCTCTGTCCCGCAAGGTTCTGGTCGCGCGCCACGAAGTTCTGTGAATTTGCGAACGGGAACAAGTCACTGTAAAAGGTCGCCGAGTTCTGGCTGTAATGCCGAACGCGTCCTTCGAAAATGAATTTGTCGGCAATGGGTTGGGTGTAGCCGAGTTCGATCGTATTGCCGCGAACGCCCCAGGTGTCGGTGTAATACCGATAAGACAGCGACGCTGCTGCACGATACGGCAGGTAGTATTTGATGCGTGTCTCGGACGCGGTGCTGGTGTGGGTATTCGGATATATCTGCTGCCCCAGCGAGTAACCGAGCGGAACGGTGGGGTCCAGGAAGCGAATCGAGCGGTAGGGATTGCTGAGCAGTCCCTGGTCGGTGATCACTTCCACCGTGGTGCCGGCGATCAGATTCTTGGTGATGATCTGCGATACGCCGGCTTCGTAGCTGCGGCTCTCCGCGTGCCCCAGCCAGGAAACGACCGGCTTGAATGCAGTGCCGTTGTTTTCCCCCACCTTGTCGCGGCTGTCGGTGAATCCCAAAGTCACGGTGGTCAAATCGCCGAACATGTCCTGGCTCAGCGAGAAGTGCGTCGTGTTGGAGATGTAATCGCGTTCGGTGCTGTTCGTATACGAAAGATTGTATTGCGTCTTGTCGTGGATGTAGTCCACGACAAGACTTTTCTGCTTGCGCGTATCCTTGATGACGCTGGCGTTGCTCAACACATCCACGGAGGCGCCGCTGACCTTATCGACGAAGTAGTTCGCTTCCACCGCGAATTGCTCTGAGAACTTCTTGCGCACCAGCACCGATTCGCCGGTGATGTCCATGCCACCGCCCTTGTACTGGCTCCAAAAAAGGTCGGCGCGATCGTCCGGCAGTACGGCGGCGCCGGCGGCGCACATCAGCGACAGCGTTGCCACGGCGGCGAGGCGTGGCAAATGGCGCGGGAAATTCCTCATATCGACGGCAGGCCTTAAAGCGCCTAGTTGCAGCCGCAGCCGCCGCCGGCCGCGCCGGTGGCGCCCCGCGATCCTTCGCGGGATTCATAAATATGATCGAGATAAGCGCCGGAAATCGCATCCCGGTCCCAAGACATGATGGGGTCCGCCAGGCGATCGCGCTCATAGGGTTTCACCCAGGGCTGGATGCTGCACGCCCCAAGCACCATCAACCCGACCGCGGCGAGTGCAAATTTCGATGCGGCGCGCAAGATCATTCGCGAATCAGCTGGCGGATGCGGTCTTGGTATTCGTTCTCATCGCCGGGCCGATAGCCGCGATGGATGTAACGGATGTCGCCCTTGCGATCAATGATGACCGAACTCGGCATTTCATCGACATGGTAGGCCTTGCTCACCTGATTCGCGGGGTCGAGCAGCACCGGGAAACTCACCGGCTTACGCGACAGCAATTCCTTGACCGCAGGCCCCTCCTTGTCGACGTTGACGCCGATCAGAGTAAACCCGGCCGGTTTGTACTTCTTGTACATCTGGTCCAACAAGGGCATTTCCTGCTGGCAGGGCCCACACCAGGTAGCCCAGAAATTCACCATCACCACCTGGCCCTTGTACTGGCTCAAGGCGGCTTGCTGACCGGTCAAGGCCGTCAAGGTGAAGGCGGGAGCGGGACCCGAGGTGTCGCCGCTTGCGGCAAACGCCGTCGATACGACGATGACGGCGGCCATCGTGCAGCGCTTGAAGAATTTCATCGTTGAATATTGCATGATCTGCCCTCCTGATCAGTAGAAAACGGTTAAGCCGAGCGTGGCCTCGAGGTTGTGGACGTTCTTGGTTCGGCCGGTCAAATCCGTCTCGAACACGTGATCTCTCACATCCAAGTGCATCGCGAGCCAATCGGTGATCAACAAACGCTCGCCCAGCCCAAAATTCAATGCGAATTGATCCTTGTCGGCAAATTTCACATCGCCCAAGCCGACTGTCACATATAGAGCCGAATTAAATGCGCGTCCCCGCCCGAGAAAGATCTCGCCGGGGAGTACGTTGTAGCCCACGTCCAAATCGTAATACGTGAAGTGTCTCCCAGAGTCGCTGACTACCGTGATATCCGGAAATACGTCCTCCAGGCTGGTGGTGCCGGCCTTGGAGCGGGCGAGAAACCCCTCCAAGAAAATGTCCTCGGATACGTGGTAAGCCGCGCGCACCCCGTAAATGGGGTTGGTGCCGAAGTCCTGAATGCTCAGGGCGCCGAAGTAGCCGCCGACTTCGAAGTCCTTGGCCTTGATCTTTGGGGTCTTGACGGCGCGACGGGTGACCTGCGGCTCGATGACGGTTGGCTCCGCCAGCGGCTCCTCGGCAACGATCGGAGTCGGTCCCTTGTCGCCGCGATGGAACCAGCCGCAGCCGGACAGCAACGCCGCCGCTAGAAGAACACTGCTAAGCCGAATTTCCATTCTTCCGGTTCCTCGTTCTGATTTTGATTGGTGAAGACGACGTACTTGCGCCAGTCCGCACGCCACATGAATCGTCGGTTGATGAAGCCGCGCAGTCCCAGGGACACGTAGACCATTTGATTGCTGGACTGCAGAGGCTTGGGCGGCACCTTATCGTCGATGTACTGGTACGCGCCGCCGATGCCCGCCGTGGGCGAGAGCCACTTCCATTCGGGAATGAAGGTGTGCCGCAGCCCCAGAGTCGCGATGTACCGATTATCGATGGTTCCGAGGGCTTGCTGCACGACGAATTCCGCGTCGAGGCTGTCGGTGAGACCAAAGTCTGCCCAACTGGTGACCAAATTCTGATTGTTGAATACGCCATACCCTGCGCCGATTTCCCAGCGGTGAGTGGCGAATTCCGGGTAGGGCGGTATGGGCGCCGGTTCGCCCGATGCAAGCTTAGTCAGCGCCAGCTCCGAGCGGCGAGCCCAGCCCTCCTGGCCGCGCGCCGCGCGCACCTTGTACCATTCCGTGCGGCTGTAGAGCACGGTGAGGACCTCATCGCGGCCAACGACGTAAACCACCGGGAAGCCACGGCCGGGGCCGCTGTGCATCTCGAGAAATGGTGCAGTAACGACCACTTCGACCAGCTGTCTCTTGGCATGGACCAGGCCGGCATCGAACGTCTGCAGCAGCAGGATTAGCGCAAGCAGAGGCCGCATTAGCTCAATTCGCAACCGGCGCGACGAACGGGTCGTTGTAATACTGCGCGCCAATGTCCAGCCATTCAGTGATCAAACGCAACTCCGCCGAGTTAAGGAACGTGGTGTGGTCGAGTACGGTGTCATGATAGCTTCCGTCGAACATCCTCAAAAATTTCACCACTGAACCTGCGGCGCTGCCCGCCGTCAGCGGCGGAGCCAATGACACGGGCACCATGATCGTCGTCGGCAAGCCCGTCACCGGATCCGGAGGCCCGGGTTCAGGCACCAACAGGTCCTGCAAGTTTCCCATATTAAGCGCCTGCTCATTATGTGCAAACAGCAGTTGCTCATAAGAGGTGATTACGGTGGTATCGACATTGGAACCGCTGTCGGTCAAATCCAGCTGGCCGGCCGGCAATTGAGCCGCGGCCGCGGCTCCCGCCGGGCTGTGACAGAGCACGCAGGTGTGATCCGTCAGCACCGTCACGCCGTCCGCTGCGAAAGTCTGTCTCGGGAAATTCCAAATCGGCTGGATATGATAATTCGTGGTGCCGCCGGCACCTACGGCATCGGGGTAGTGAATGGTGCTGCGGCAAAGCGGGTCCCATGCGATCGCCAGGGTTGGAGTGGCGCAATGCGAGTTGGCCGGCTTGGGCGTGGGTAGGTCCGCATAGAGGTATGCGAACGCGGCATCCTTGGCGCGTCCTGCTGCAACGGGATCTGTCCAAACATCGGCGTACACCACATCGATGCTGGGGATTTGGGAACAGGCAGTGGTGGCGCCCGAGGGCGTGGCGCCGTTGGAACAAGTATTCCAGACACGCGTATCGGCCATGGTGTCGCCCGCATTGGCGGCCGGTAAGGCGGCCACGGTGTTCGGGAAGGGCGTGCCCGCGGCCGGCGCGCCGGCATTGACCGAGGCGGTCAATCCGGTGCGGCCGTGTGACGGCGTGGTCTTGTTGCCGGCGACGTGGCAGCCATTACAGGTCTTCGTCTCGCCCGGGATGAGCTGCATCCAGCTTAAGTGCCGAGGTCCGATGAGGCGTGCGTTCTTATCGAGAACATCGACGGTGAACGGTACGTTGGCCGGCAATTCGATCTTCACGGAACCATCAGGCTCCACTGGTGCATAGGCCAGAATCTCGCGCATCCCCAATCCGGCGGGGCCGAACGCGGAGCCGTTGATCTTGCGGACCTTCTGGGCGGGAATCTCCACGGCTTTCTCGATTCTGACAAAGCGCGCCGGGCGCTGATCTGCGGTGGTCTGCTTGGGATCGCCCAAGGCGGCGATATTAGGTACGGCGCCGGCGGTCTGCGCGGCCACTTTGTCCACGCCGTCGAAGTCGTAAACGCTGCGGATCACGAGCACGCCGAGTCCGTTGGGGACTCCGCTAGGCACCAAATTAGGAACGAAGGCCGGCACGGGACTGCGCGCCTGCATGATGACCGGCTCGACGATGACGGTATTCGTCTGGGCGCCGAGGATGGGGCTCAGGGTTCCCTTGTCCAGGTCGTAGATCCAGATCGTGTACTGCGGTGGCGCCAAAGTGACATTGGCTCCGCTGGTATTGTTGGCCGTGCATACGCTGGTGGTATTCGGTGTCACGGTGGTATCGAGCACCAGGCAGGGTGCCCAACTCACCAACATTCGGTTGGTGCCGTCGTAGAGGGGGTATGCAGAGGCGAAGCGTCCGCCCAGCGAAGGCTTGTCGGCGTCAGTGGTGACTCCGAGCGTGGTGGCGCTGGTTTGCGCCGTGCCCGCGGCGCCTGTGGGGGTCGATGGCTGGTTGATCTCCACGAAACCCGCGGCGTCGATTTGCACTATGTCGCCGCCTTGCTGCGTGCCCAGAAAGGGCCGGACAATGGCTAGCAGCTTGCCGTCCGCGCGTTGCCGGGCATTCAAAAACTGAATCACGTTGGTGTTGGTACCGGCGATGTCGGCGCCGGTGGCGTGACTGTTCTCGCCATAGAAGAGTTCGAGGCCGGTGCCGTCGGGATTTGTGCGATACAGGCTGATCTGATCACCATTGATGGATTCATAGCGCGAAAACACAATCTGTCCATTCGCCAGCACCGACGGCGCGAAATCGTGGTTGGTATTGAAGCTGATCTGGTGGATGCCTGTGCCGTCCGCGTTCATGACGTGCAGCAAGAAGATCGGCTGCTTGCGATCGTCGGTTTGCGCCGGATATTGCGGCCGGCCCTCATCGATGAGGATGGCCTGAGTGGCGGCCTGGCGTGTCGAGGCGAACACGATGCGTCCGTCCGGCAGGTAGTGCGCGCCCACGTCGTGACCCGCTGTCGTGTCGTCGTTGGTGAGCTGACTCACTGTTTTGGCGACCGCGTCGTACTCGTAAATCTTCCACGTGGGTTGAGAGACGTCGGTGTTGGGCTTGCCGGGGTTCAAGGGCAGCCGTAGCGAGAACACGAGCTTCTTGCCATCCGCAGACACGTCGAGATCGCGAACATCGCCCTTGCCCTGGGTAAGCGACGCCGTGACATTGGTCTCCACGGAACCCGGAGTCGCCTGCTGTCGAATATAGAGATCGCCGCCGGTGGTAGAGGTAATGAGATCTCTGACGTCGATATCGGCATTCGCCGTCATCGCCGGCGGCGGTCGTTTCACATAGGCCAGCGGAAAGTTCAACTGGCTGGGATCCTCGGTCTGCACGCCGGCAAGTCCGGGGGCATGTCCGCTCACACCGCTCGAGCAGCCGGCCGCCAGTAACAGAGGCAGCAACAGCGCAGCGAGTTTCAGAGAACCGTGACGAAGTTCACGCGTGGGCAATGTATTCATGGTGTCGGATACCTTCGGTCAATCAACGGTTCAACGATCAGTCTGCCAACTTGCTCGAGTTCATTGAACTTAATCGGTCTTAAGAATCGTATCTTCGTTCCATGTGCGTGTGCATTCTGTTAACGCACTCACAGAAGAAGTTCGTCACATCCGTTTCTCTGTGCGCCTGAAGAACCTCAAGGGCTGACTTTCGCAAATTGGGCTAAAGGATATAGGCGGACCGTAGGCCGTCGATATGTCGCGAAACACCGACGTCGTTTCGATGAGACATTACTGACAGTCTTTTTTACTGGCTATATTTGCGCCACGTCGAAATCACAACTCACGCGAGTGGATGTGCATATGAAGTATGGGATGGCAAAGCCAGAGATCAACGGAGCGCAGCGGGCGCAGCCAATGCCGCGCGCAGCGTCATATCTGTTGCGCGCAATCGTCTGCGCCGGCACGCTCACATTGCTGAGCGCAAATGCCTCGGCGCAAGTAATCAGCAAGGATCAGGCGAAGCGCATCTATGATCGCATCGCGGGCGTTCCCGCCACCGATGCGCAACTGACAACGATGTCGAGTGGAACGGCGAACGCCGCGGCGTTGCTCGCCACCCAGGACCCGGCGTTCTACAACAACACGGTTCGCAACCTGGCGACTCCGTGGACGAATCGCGACCAAACGGTGTTCGCACCGTTGAATGACTATACTGCGACGGTGATCGGCATGGTGCGCGACAACGTGCCCTTCAACACCTTGCTGAGCGCCAATATTATCTATACCGCCGATGCCGCCGCCGGCGTGCCCGCCTACTCGACGTCGAACAACGACATGTACGAAGCGCTCGACACCGACGGCGCGGATCTGTCGGTGCATCTGCAACAGAAGGCCCAATCCACCGTGACCGGCCTACCGGCCACCGCGGTCGCCGGCGTTTTGACCACGCGCGCCTCGGCCTATGCCTTTTTCATGGACGGCACCAACCGCAGAATGTTTCGATTCACCATGATGAATCACTTGTGCGCCGACCTGCAGACCATCCCGGACATCACCCGTCCGCCGGATCGCATTCGGCAGGATGTAACGCGCAGCCCGGGCGGCGACAGCAGCCTATTCTTGAACAATTGCATCGAATGCCACAGCGGCATGGACCCGATGGCCCAGGCATTCGCTTACTACAACTACACCTACAACGTCGCCACCGATCCGACGGGCGCCGCCGGCACCATCGTCTATACCGCCGGCCAGGTCCAACCGAAGTACTTCATCAACAATACGAATTTCCCCCAAGGATTCATCACCCCGGATGACAGCTGGGCCAATCGCATGCGCGGCGGAGTGAATTCCCTGCTGGGCTGGGATCCGGCGCAGTCGGGCAGCGGCAATGGCGCCAATAGCCTGGGCAAGGAACTCGAAGGCAGTGCGGCCTTCGCCAGCTGCCAAGTCTCGAGGGTATTCAAGTATGTGTGCCTGCGCGCGCCGAGCAATGGTCAGGACAGCAGCCAGGTCAACACCATGGTGGCCTCGTTCAAGTCGAACGGCTACTCGCTGCGGCAAGTGTTTATCGACGCCGCTGTCTACTGCACGGCGGGGATGTAATCATGAACATTAAATACACGACGGGTCTGCGGTTCGCCGGCTTCATCGCAGTGCTGTCCTTGGGCCTGACAGCGTGCGGCGGCGGCGGCGCGCCCACAACGGCTACCGACGCCACAGCACCGACCGGCTCCGCGAACGCCTACACCGGTCCGGCCGCGGCCACCGCCGACGTGCAAGCCTTCGCGGTCAATTTCTGGGCCAATGTACGCGTCCAGAATCGCTGCGGGCAGTGCCATAACGCGACGTCACCCGCGCAGATGCCTAATTTTGCGCGCAGCGATGATGTGAACCTGGCCTACGCTCAGGCCAACACCGTGGTCAATCTACAGCAACCCTCGACCTCGCTGATCGTGACCAAGGTTAGCGGCGGACACAATTGTTGGCTGGCAGACCCTAGCGCCTGCGGCGAAATTTTGACCACCTGGATCAGCAACTGGGCCGGTGCCGCCATCGGCGGCACGGGCACGCAGGTGCAGCTCACGGCTCCGCCGTCGCAAATCGTCGGACCCAGCAAGAACTTCCCCGCGGCGCCGGCGGATTTTCAAGCCACCGTGTATCCGCTGCTGACGCAGTATTGCTCAAAGTGCCACGCTCCCGACGCTGCTACGCCGGTATCGCCGTATTTCGCTTCGTCCGATGTGAATCAGGCGTACCAGTACGCCATACCGAAGATTAATTTGAACACGCCCATCAGCTCGCGCTTCGTCAGCCGGATGGCTGTAGATCAGCACAATTGCTGGACGGTGTGCGGCACGATGACAACTGACGCGGGGGTCACCACGGTGGGGCCTGCCAACAGCAGCGCCGGAATCTTCCTGGCCGCGATTCAAAGCTTCGCCGGCATGGTTCCGACGACCGCCGTCGATACGTCCTTGGTGACGAGCCAGGCCTTGTCGCTGGCGCAGGGCACGATCGCCAGCGGTGCTAATCGCTTCGATTCGAATGTGATCGCCAAGTATGAATTCCAGACCGGCACCGGTCTCGTCGCCTACGACACCAGCGGCGTCGATCCGTCGGCCGATCTGTCGCTGTCAGGCATCGTCGCCTGGGCGGGCGGCTGGGGCATCACGGTAGGTCCCGGCGGCAAGGCGCAGGCATCGACGTCCTCGAGCAAGAAGATTCATGACCTGATCGAGGCCACCGGCGAGTACACCGTGGAAGCCTGGGTTGCTCCCGCACTGGTGGCGGCGGACAAGTCCTACATGGTCAGTTATTCGGGCGGCGACACTTTGCGCAATTTCACGCTGGGCCAGACCAACCAGAACTACGACTTCAACATGCGCAGTTCGAACTCGGATCTGAACGGCATGCCGCAATTGGCCACCGCAACCGCGGCCATGGTGCTGCAGGCGAGCTTGCAGCACGTGGTGCTGACCTATGATCCGGTCAACGGCCGCCAGATTTTCGTCAACGGCGTGAATACCAACGTCGCCGACCCGCAGAAGGGCGGCACGATTGCCAATTGGGATGATACTTTTGCTCTGGTCCTGGGGAACGAGGTATCCACCGATCGTTCCTGGCAAGGGCTCATCAAGTTCGTCGCCATCCATGATCGTGCGCTCACGGCGCCGCAGATCCTGCAGAACTTCAATGCCGGCGTCGGTCAGCGCTTCTTTGTGCTGTTCAACGTGGCGGCGGCGACCGGCGTGTCGCAGGGCTATGTCATGCTCACGGCCAGCCAGTACGATAGTGCGAGTTACCTGTTCACCTCGCCGACCTTCATCTCGCTGGATCCGAAGGTCAAGCCGGACAACGTGGTGGTCAAGGGCATGCGCATTGGCATCAACGGCAACATTCCGACTGTCGGCCAAGCCTATAGCACCCTTAGCACCACGGTAAGCGCGGCCAACTACACTACGGCCGGCGAATTGCTGTCGAGGGTTGGCACGGTGATCGCCATCCAAAGCGGCCCGCTCACGGATCAGTTCTTCCTGAGTTTCGACCAGCTCGGCTCGAAGACCCATGTGACCACGGAGCCCGTGCCGATTCCGATCACGGCGAGCTATCCGCCGGTGGCTGCGGCGGTGGGTGTGCGCACCTTCGCGCAGGTCAATTCCAGCTTGTCGAAGCTCACCGGCGTAGCGACCACCAGCCCGGCGGTCCTGCAGACCTATACCACGGTGCAGCAGCAAATGCCCTCCGATCCGACCTTGGAGAGCTTCTCCTCGGCCAACCAAGTGGGTATCGCGCAACTGACGATTCAGTACTGCAACACGGCGGTCAATTCGTCGTCCGCGGCGCAACTGTTTCCCGGCGTGACGTTCAGCAGTTCGCTGTTCGGACCCACGGGCACCGCGGCGGGCGCCAATCAAGTCAGCAGCGCGTTGGCGGCAAGAGTCATCGGCACCGGGCTTACGACTCAGCCCGCCCAGTCCACGGTCATCAACGAACTCAATTCATTGATCGGCAAACTCTGCACCTCGTCGTCTTGCACGACGCTGGCGCGAGTTCAGGCTGTGGCGGCAGCGGCCTGTGCAGCGGCGCTCGGCAGCGCCGACGTGATGATTAACTAGGCAGCAGAAGAATCGAAGAGGTTGTCATTTATGAGTAAGAAACCGCCCAAGGGCCTTGGCCTGCACGAACCGCTCCGTCATCCGGATCATGCCCGGCCCAGGACGCGACGCGAGTTCGTGGCCCAGGGATTCATGTCGGGTGCCGCGACCGTTGTAGGTCCAACGCTGCTCGGGCTAATGGCCGATCCGCGCATGGCGCGCGCCGCCACCCTGCTGGATGGTCCCACGCAGACGGCAGTCACGAATTGCGGCATCACCACAGGTGCGGGAAAGATACCCTTCATTTGTTTCGACCTGGCCGGCGGCGGCAACATCGCCGGCTCCAATGTGCTGGTGGGTGGTCCCAAAGGACAGACTGACTTTCTGTCGGTGGCTGGTTACAACAAGTTAGGCCTGCCGGGAACGATGGTGCCGAACCCCAGCACCACCGGGAATTTCATCGATACGACTTTCGGGCTGCGATACCACAGCGATAGCGCGCACCTGCGCGGCATGAAGGCCAGGGTGAAGACCGCGACCGCTCTGACCAATACCACGGGCACCATCATTCCTGCGCTGTCGCAGAACGATACCAATGTGAATCCGCACAACCCTATGTACGGCATATACCAATTCGGTGCGCGCGGCGGATTGCTCAACCTGATTGGTTCCGATAGTTCGATGTCGGGCGGAAATTCGATGGCGCCCATGTCGATGATGATACCGAGCGCAGCGCCGGTGAAGATCTCCAGCTCCAGCGACAGCAAAGGCTTGGTGAGCACCGGCCAATTGACCACGCTGTTGCCGCCCTTGTCCAACGGCACGAATCCCGACGTCGTCAACGTCATGGAGTCGATGAAGCGCATCAGCGATGCCAAGTATCCGCAGGTGCAAGCTTACGACACCAGCACCTCCGCGGGCGCGGCCCTGAACACAGCGGCATTGGGGCCCGCGGGTGTCCAGGCATGCAGCTACACCAAATCGGCGTACATCGTCGACAAGTACGGCAGTCCGTCTGCCGTGAACCCCGACGTCGATCCGAACATCGTCGGCAGCACGGGCATCTTTACCACCGCCGAATATCAGGCAAGCAGCGATTACCAGAAGACCGCGGCTGTCATGAAGCTGGTCATCGACGGCAACGCCGCGGCCGGCACCATCGAAATGGGCGGCTTCGACTACCATACGGGCGACCGAATGACGGGTGAAGCGCGGGACTTCAACTTGGGCAATTGCATCGGTGCCGTGCTCGAGTACGCTGCGCGGGTCAACAAGCCTGTCATGATCTACGTGTTCAGCGACGGATCGCTCGCCAGCAGCGGCATGATCGATAGTTCAGTCGGGGGACGCGGCAAGGGCGTATGGACCGGAGACAATCAAAATGTCGCCGCCACTTACTTCCTGGTATTTGACCCGAAGGCCAAGCCAACACCTGCGTTGAGTCACGAAGGCAGCCTGCAAATGGGCTATTTCAATTCGGACGGTTCGCTCAATACCAACGGCAGTCCGGCCGGCAACAACGTATTCAATTTGGTGCAAATGGTAGTGCTCAACTACATCGCGCTGCATGGCGCAGGCGCGGAGACGGCGTTCGCCAACCTGTATCCCTCTCCGAACTTGAACAACACATTGGGCACGGGCTCGACGCTGACCCCGCTGATTACCTACCAGCCCCTGGCTAGCCTCATGAACGGCAAAGTCACATAGCAGAACTCACATAGCAAAGAGCTGTACCTGGGCGCTCCATCGCTCGCTGCGGTGGAGCGCGCTGTCGCGTTCGCCGCTGGTGAGCTTCGCGCCGTGGTTCGACCAATTCCCGTGAATGTGCGCCAAGTCATACAGAAATCTAGTAAAGCAGCGGGCTGCCGCGTTGACACTACGGCTCGCATTGTGCGATTTTGCATAACGTGTGCACAGCTAGTTCGAGCATGTTTTGCCGGCCGTGGCCCCGTGCGTAGCGCATTGCTTGCCAAGCTGTTGATCGGCGCCTTGTTGACCGGCCCGGCGATTGCGGTTGCGCCCACGCTGTTGGGCAAGGATGCTCCGGACTTCGTGCTGAAAGGCCTGGACGGCAGGAACCTTCGCATGTCCGAATTTCGCGGCCAGGTGGTATTGGTGAATTTTTGGGCGCGCTGGGCCGGAGACTCGCGTCAGGAGATGCCCGCTCTTGATCGAATCAACACCACTTACAGCCGGGCCGGCTTGGTGGTGCTTGGCGTATCGGTCGATGAGGACTTGAGTCGCGCGCGCGAGTTCGCAGCCGCCATGAAGGTGTCGTATCCCATGTTGTTCGACACCGGTGCCGATATCGGCAGGAATTACTTGCTGGAGAAGATGCCCGTCACCATTCTGGTGGATCGGGCCGGTGTCGTCCGGTATTTCAATGTCGGCTTCAAGCGCGGCGATGAGCGCGCGTATCTCGATCACATCCGCGACTTGCTTCGCGAGTAAACGATAGGTCATCAGTATGCATTCCAAGTATCGAATTGTGCCGAACATTGCGCGCGCGGCTTTGCTGGCGGGCGCCTGGGCCGTCGCAGCTGCAGCGTTCGCCGCGTCTGATGCCGCCCCGACGGGAGCCGCCGCGCCGGGCGCCGCTGCGCCTTCCGCTGCGGCCGCAACCAGCCCTGCGGCCGCGCCCCCAGCCGCTGCGCCGGGAGCCGCCGCGCCGCCTGCCGCCGACTTCAAGACGCTGGACCAAGAGGTGCAGGGCCTGAAGAAGGACGTCATCGATCTCAACAAGGACTTGTTCGTCCTCGAGGAAGAATTGCTGTTCCCGGCCAATACTCAGGTCGCGCTGTACGTGTCCATGGATGTCGGCAGTTTTTTTGCGCTGGATTCGGTGACCGTCAAAATCGACAACAAGGAAGTGAAGAGCTATTTGTACACGGCGCGCGAGGCGGACGCCTTGCTCAAGGGCGGCGTGCAGCAGATCTACTTGGGCAACCTCAAAGTCGGCAAGCATGAACTGGTGGCGTTTTTTACGGGCAAGGGTCCCGTGGAGCGTGATTACAAGCGCGGCGCCACGCTGAGCTTCGACAAGGGCGTGGGCGCCAAGTATTTGGAGCTCAAGATCACGGACCGCGTCGCCAAGCATCAGCCAGAGTTCACCATCAAAGACTGGGATTGATGCGTGCAACGCCTGAATAACAGACTACGGCCGCTCATTCTGGGCGGTTTGCTGCTCGCGCTGACGCTGGGCGTTGCGCAGGCAAAGAACATCAAGCCGGATCCGGACGGACTGGCGCCGCACGATGTACAGGATCTGCACTACGGCGACGTGTTGTTCTATTTTTATCAGGACGATTATTTCGATTCGATTACACGCCTGTTGGCGGCCCAGCAGCTTGGCAGGATTCCGCATAGCGAGGGCGAGGCGCAGTTGCTGCTGGGCGGCCTGTATTTGTCGTTGGGCGAGCACGTCGAAGCGGGCCGAATATTCGAGGCCCTGCTCAAGCAAAACACCACCGAGGTGGTACGCAATAGAGCGTGGTTCTATTTGGGCAAGGTGTGGTATCAGCGCGGCTATCTGCAGGAATCCGAGCGCGCCTTGCGCCAGGTGTCGGATAATCTCGACCCGCGCATCAACGCGGAGCGCTACATGCTGCTCGCGCAGCTGATGATGCGCCAGCAGCGCTACGACGACGCCATCGCCGCATTGAGCAATTGGCACGGCGCGCCGGATTGGACGGCTTACGCTCAATTCAATTTAGGGGTGGCCCTGGTGCGCAGGGACCGGCTAGCCGATGCCATTCCCTACCTCGACAGAGTGGGGCGCATCGAGAGCCGCAGCGAGGAGTTGCTGTCGCTCAAGGACAAGGCAAATCTGGCGCTGGGATTCGCGCTGCTGCAGGCGCAGCGCGCCGCGCAAGCCAAGCCCATCCTGCAACGGGTGCGTTTGGAAGGCCCGTATTCCAGCAAGGCGCTGCTTGGGGTCGGCTGGGCCGATGCGGGCGTCGGGGACTTCAAGCGCGCACTGGTGCCGTGGCTTACCTTGCGCAGGCGCAGCCTGCTCGACTCGGCGGTGCAGGAGTCTTTTCTCACCGTGCCTTACGCCTACAGCCAACTGGCGGCCAGCGGTCAGGCCGCCGAAAACTACAGCTCGGCCATCGATTCGTTCGATGCAGAAATGAAACGCATCGACGACTCCATCGAAGAGATTCGCAGCGGAAACTTGCTCGATCGGCTGCTGAACGATGACAAGAAAGACACCTTGACGTGGTATTGGCAACTGACGACTCTGCCGAACGCACCCGAATCACGATATTTGTACCAGTTGCTGGCCAGCAATGAATTCCAAGAGGGCTTGAAGAATTATCGCGAGCTCAACTACATGAGCCGTAACTTGGACAATTGGCGTGACGATGTGGCGGCCTATGATGACATGCTCGATACGCGGCAAGAGGCGTACAACCAGCGCGTGCCGAAGGCCGATGCAGTCATGGCGGCCACCGATCTCGATGCGCTCAACGGCAAGCGCGTGGACTTCGAATCGCGCATCAATGTCATCGAACAATCCAATGACGTGTCTGCCTTGGGTACGCCCGAGGAGCAGCGCAC
>JAYTXS010000214.1:0-5124 GCA_043742845.1 Gammaproteobacteria bacterium | reverse complement strand
GCGATGTCGTTCCCGGTTCGCCCGCGGACTTAGCCGGCGTCGCTCCGGGCAGTCATTTGATTGCGCTCAACGGCTACAAATGGTCCAAAGAATTATTGCACGACACGCTGGCGCATCCATCGGGCTCCGCCGCACCTCTGACACTGTTGATTGAGAAGGACGACATGTTCAAGACGCTGGAATTGAAGTACTCCGGCGGCGAGCGCTATCCCAATTTAATGAGAGACGCCGCCGTTCCGGATCTACTCGGTAAAATCGCGCACTCGCGCGCGGCGGATCGCCCATGAAGCGCCGACGGATCGTTCCTTGCGTGCTCGCCGCCGGTGGCGCGCTGTTGGCCGCAGGCGTGTTCGCGCAGCGTTCGCCAGCTACTGCAGAGCCGGCGTCGAATGAACTCGGCGACATCATCGTTACCGCGGAAAAACGCAGCGAGAGTATTCAGCGCGTGCCCTTGAGCATCGTTGCCTACGGCAGAGAAGCTCTGGCTGAAGTCGGCGTGCAGGATTTCTCATCGCTGGCCGCGCGTATCCCCGGAGTGAGCTTGATTTCGGCAGGCCCCGGACGCAGCAGCTACTCCATCCGCGGCATCGCCTCGGTGGGCGGGAATGCTCCTACCACCGGCTTCTACGTGGACGAAACGCCCATCCTGCCCTCCGGCGGCGACGGCGCGACGGCCACCATCGATCCGGATTTGTTCGATCTGGCCCGCGTCGAAGTGCTGCGCGGACCGCAGGGCACGCTGTATGGCGCGAGTTCCATGGGCGGCACGGTACGACTCATCACCAACCAGCCAAACCTCAATCGGGAAGAGGGCACGGTCAAAGTCGAGGGCTCGGACACCGCCCATGGCGGCGGCAATGTACGCGTCGATGGCATGATCAATATCCCGCTGATCGACGAGCGCGTGGCACTGCGAGTGGTGGCCACCTACAAGGATTTCAGCGGATTCATCGATCGGCGGATCGGAGTGTGGGCGCCGAATCCGGATGCTCAGGCAGGATTCCCCGCCTATCCGGTATCGCCCACCCAGCCGACGTCGGTGGTGCACAACGTCAATACTGATCGAACGTTTACCGTGCGCACGCTGCTGAAGGTGGCGGTCACGGATGCCTTCACCATCACTCCGTCGGTGTGGGTGCAGGACAGCCAGGCCGGCGGCCCGCCGGACTTCGATATTTCCGAAGGCGGCTCCAGCCATGCGCTGGTGCAAAACCGCCCCTTCGATATCTCAGAGGCGTATTCGGACCGCTTCACACTCAGCAATCTCACCATGAATTACGATTTGGGCTGGGGCAGCCTGTTGTCCACGACGTCGTATATGCAGCGTCACGAGACCACCCCCGACGATGAAGCCGAAGCGTTGGAATACAACATTCCTCAGGGACAGTTCGTGCCGAGCGTATATGCGCCCATCGTCACCACGCGCGAAATCACCGAAGAGGTGCGCCTCGCCTTCGCGCCGCAGGGCTGGCCCTTGAGCGGCGTGTTCGGCGGCTACTTCAACAATGCCAATCGTCACTACTACGTCAACTATTTGACCCCTGGGTACAATGCCCTATTCGAGAATTCCCCGACCTCGATCGCCTTTTTTGGCCCGGGTCCGTTGAGCGATACCAATTACTCGCAGCACGGCGACTACTCACCGAGACAGTACGCGGCGTTCACCGAACTCAATTACCAGATCACCAGCCAGTGGAAAGCCACCGCAGGTGTACGTTGGTATGAACTCGAATACACCACCGTGCGCTACGAAGATGGCCTGAGCAATGGCGGTCCGTCGGTGTCCGACGGCAGCGCCAAGAACACGGGATTCAATCCCAAGGGCGAGATCTCCTACCAGGCCACTGACAATCAGTTGTACTACGTCAGCGCTTCCAAAGGCGTGCGTCCGGGCGGTGTGAATACCAGCAATTTAGCGCAAAAAGGCTGCGATCAGGACTACGGGCCGTATGGTCCGGACAGCTTGTGGAACTACGAAGCGGGAGCCAAGACCCGTTGGCTCGGCGGCGCGCTCACGGTCAATGCGGCGGCCTACTACATCAAGTGGAGCGATGTGCAGCAGGGCCGCACTCTGCCGTGTTCCTATCAAATCACCGAGAACGCCGGATCGGCGAAGGTCCATGGCGCGGAGCTCGAATTGCAAGGCGAGGTTGCGGGCAACGTGACCTTGGGCGCCGGTGTCGGCTACACCAAGGCCGTGCTCGCGGCCGATGCACCGTCCTTGGACGGCGTGGCCGGTCAGCAGCTGGAAAATGTGCCGCGCTGGAACGGCAATGCATCGGCGAAGTATTCCTTCACTCCCGCCGCCGGATACTCAGGCTACGTGCGCGCGGATGCGCAATATGTGGGCGAATCGTTCCCGGACTTCGATCGCACGAATCCTGCGACGTTCCAGCGCGCCTACGCCATCCTCGACGCGCGCGCCGCTACCACCCACAACAAGTGGGAGGGCGACCTGTTCATCGATAATGTCTGCGATCGGCGCGCCGATTTGTCGAAATTCATTTCCGACAATTACGATGCCTCGAATCGCACGCGCATGTTCACGAATCGGCCGCGCACCATCGGGGTCTCGCTGCAACGCTCGTTCTGATATGGCCGCGTCATCCTCAAACATCCTCTGGCGCCGCAGCGGCGTCGAGTTCGCGCACGCCGCCGCGGATCTTGTGGCCGCGCTGCTCGCGCGCCGGCCGGATGCAGCCATTGCACTACCCACCGGGCAGACGCCGCTCGGGCTGTATGCCGAGTGGGTGGCGCGCGTGTCAGCCGGTCGGCTGTCGACGCAGCAGGCACGGTTCTTCAATCTCGACGACTACATCGGCGTGTCGCCGGATAACCCTTTGAGCTACGCCCGCTTTCTACAGGAGCGCTTTTTGACACCGGCCGCTGTGCCGCAGGCGCATGTTCGTTTGCTGCGGGGCGACGCCGTCGACCTTAAGACAGAATGCCGTGATTACGAGGCAGCGATCGTTTCATGCGGCGGACTGGATCTGGCCATTCTGGGGTTGGGCACCAACGGGCACATCGGCTTCAATGAGCCGGGCGGCGATTGGTCGGCAACCACCCATGTGGTCTCCTTGAGTCAGGAGACCCGCGATACGCACGTGGCGCAGACCCAGGCCCGGTTCGCCATACCGGAGCGTGGTATTACCGTAGGGATATCCACCATATTTGCCGCCCGAGAGATCCTGTTGCTGGTGGCCGGCACTGCCAAGGCGCGCGCGCTGGCCGCCTTCCGGCGCGGTATCCCGGATCCACAATGGCCGGTCACGGCGCTGCTGACGCATCGCCATCTCACGGTGCTCTGCGAGAGGGAATTGGAATCGGTCGATACCGCAGACGCTGTGGCCCCTCGCTAGTCCATGAGCGTACCCGCGCCGCTGAGGTTACGGTGGTGGGCGGCAGCGGCTCTGCTCAGTCTGTCGTTGTCTGGGGAAGCGGCGGATTTTGGTCCCGCGGTAGATCGCTATCTGCAAACGGAAATGCACACCCAGCACATTCCGGGTATCGCGCTGGCAGTGCTGAAGGATGGCAGGCCCCTGTACGTCAAAGGCTACGGGGTCGCCACTCTCGAACACACCGTGGCCGTCGCTCCGAGCACGGTGTTTCAACTGGGTTCCATCGGCAAACAGTTCACGGCGGTCGCCGTCATGATGCTCGCTGACGAGCACAAGCTGAACTTGGACGACCCCGTGTCGAAGTACTTGCCGGAGGTGCCCGCCAGCTGGAGCAAGATCACCCTGCGGCTGATGCTCAATCACCAAGCGGGTATTGCTCAGTACACGACACCGCAACGCCAGTTGCTCGACGTATCGCACGACTATAGCGACGCCGAACTCATTCAGCTTGCCATCAGCCAGCCCCTAGACTTCGAGCCCGGCACCGATGTGTCGTACAGCGACGTAGGGTATGTGCTGTTGGGATTTGTGATTAATCGGGTGGCCGGCGGGTTTTACGGGGATTTTCTGCAACAGCGGATCTTCAAGCCCTTGAGTATGAAGCGCTCGCGCATCATATCCGATGCGGACATTGTCCCTGGGCGAGCTAGTGGCTACGAACTACGCGACGATGGCAGCCTGCGCAATCAAACGCCGGTGTCGCCGGCGCTGAATCGCACCGCCGACGGCAGCCTGTATTCCACCGTGATCGATCTCATGAAATGGGATCGGGCGCTCGATGGCGACGGCGTTCTGCCGCAGGCAGAACTCCAACGCATGTGGAGCGTCGATGCGCACCGCAACGGGCAGCGGCCGTTGTACCACTATGGCTATGGGTGGGAAAACAATCACATCAACGGCCACCGGGTGGTCGAATACGACGGCAATTGGCAGGGCTTCCAGGCGGTGATGTCGCGCTACACGGATGAGAAACTCACGGTGATCTTGCTCACCAATTTGGCGCTGTGCCGCACTGAAAGACTGGGTCACACCGTTGCGGGGTTGGTGGACCCCACCCTCAGGCCCTATCCCGACAGCGTCGCCGACAATGCGCCGGCCTTGAGCAAGAGTTTCCAGAGTCTTCTAGCCGGGGCGCAGAAAGCGGCGTCGGGCACATCCTCACCGGAGTTGGCCGCATCATTGCCAGAGCTGCCCGCATTCATCCCATTGCAAACACTGCGGCGCGATCTAGCTGAGTTGGGTCCTATCCTGCACTTCAGTGTCGCGGCGGATCATGTCACTCTCGAGGGCCGCACCCGCGTGTACCGTGTCGAAGGCAAGGACATGGTGGAGTTCTACACGGTGACCTACGGCAGGGACGGCAAGCTGCTGGCCTTGGAGCTGTTTCGGGAATACTGACCGCGTGGAGGTACCGATGCTCCTCGTGACCGCTGACCACCTACCAGGCGCTGCACCCTGTGCCAGGGCTCGACGATGTCTGGCAACTTCACTTGCCGGCCGAGGCGGGGACGAGCAACGTCGCTTAAGAAGACAGTGGCCAACTTGGACGGGACTACGCACCTAGAGTGTATGTAACCAATTGATTATAATGATAATATCTTTGCCGGTATTTCGGTTATAATGAATCTACTATAAACGGTGAGTCCCTTCCGATGCGCTCCGATGAGGCCACGATTCAGTCGTTACGCCGCGATCTCGCGCTGCAAGTATCGCGAATCGCTCGCCA
>JAYTXS010000213.1:0-1840 GCA_043742845.1 Gammaproteobacteria bacterium | reverse complement strand
TGATCGTCGCTGTTCGCGTGCACATGAGCGTCGAATTTGCGTACGCGCGCAAAATCGGCCACCGCGTAAGTCGACGCCGCCCGTGCACCGCCGGGCTGTGTACCGTCCGCCTGCGCGCCGCTTCCCTGTGAACCGCTTGCCTGTGCACTGGCCGCCTGCGCACCACCTGCCGCGCACACGGTCGGGGAAACGGCCGCGAACACCGCCACGCAGGCCACCACGCAAGCCATTCCCGCTCTGCTAAATTTGCGCATCAATCAGTTTCCACCAAAGAAGGTGCCGAGCCATGCGTGCGGGTCAGTTGTGCCACCGCTTGCGGCGTCAACGGCGATCCCGACAGCTTGGCGGCATACAGCGCGGCGCCTGCCCTGGGCGCGAGCCGCGGCGCGGCGAATTCGTAGCGCCGTTCACCAGTGCTCAAGATCGACTCGAGCTTCTGCGTAAGACCGTTGTCCTGGTGGAACATGCCGCCGGAGTAAGAGACCGGCAGCGGCTGATGCTGCGGCGCGCCTAGCTGATCCCGCACCGCGTGCACCACCTCAGCGAGCTGCTGTGCCGCCATCTCGATGATGCAAGCTGCCTGGCGGTCTCCGGCGTGCGCGGCACTCGATACCAGCGGTGCGAGCGCGGCCAGTTCGCTGCGCGTGAGCGGCGGCGGTCCGTACACGACGGCGCACACATCGAGATCCGCGCGCAGCTTAAAGTGCCGGCGCATGAGTTGGTACAGCGGACCCTGGTCCGCCCGGCCGTCGCTCATGCGCGAAAAAAGAGTCAGTCCTTCGCGGGCCACCCAGTAGGCGGAGCCTTCATCGCTGAACAATTCGCCCCCATCCGCCGGCGCGCGCGCTGCGCCCATCGAATTCGCCATAGCCGATGGAGCCCGTGCCGGCCACGATGTTGATGCCGTCGCGGCCGGCGAGTGCGGCGGCCCAGCCGCACACCATGTCGTTCACACAGCGATACTTCGGCGTCGGCAACAGGCCTTCAGCGATGGCGTCCAGGCGCGACAGCAGTGCGCTATCCTCGCCGTACGCCGGCAAGCCAATACACGCAAAACTGACAGCGTTGGTCGAAAGGCCGGCGTCGGCGAGCACGCCGCGAATGCCCTGCAGCATCATGCTGCGCAACACCTCGACGCCGATCTGCAGATAATAGGCCGAACCCTCACGCCGCGACGCCAACACCTGGCCCGATTCGTCGATCAGCAAAAAGTCGGTCTTGGTGCCGCCGCCGTCAACGCCGAGGAAAACCTTCACCGCTTCGGTTCCCAGGGATAGATCGTAAATCCGGGAACTACGCGGTTGACGACGCCTTTCTGGTTGGGCAAGTCCGGCGTGAGCGTGAGCGCCATCGATTGCAGGAATGCCAGGGTTTGAGCGAACACCACATAGGGTAGGCACAGCTCGAGACTGGATGCGGCGGCGGCGCCCGGCAGCGAGATGTGATCGGCGTGCTGCATCGATGCCCCGGTGCCGAGCGTCACTACGCGCCCGGCCACGCCGTCGGCGCGCAACTCCTCGAGTACATCGAGTTCATAACGCTGAGTGTAGGCATCGTTTGCCATAAACATGACCACCAACGTTTTGCCGTTGACGATGGTCTTAGGACCGTGGCGGAAGCCCAACGGTGTTTCCGACAGAGTCACTACCCGGCCGTCGCTGAGCTCGAGCATTTTCAACGCCGCTTCGCGCGCCAGCCCTTTGCACTCATTGCTGCCAAGGTACACCACGCGCTCGAAGCCGCTGCTCGCCAAACTTGCGGCCACCGGAGTCGCAGCCTCCAGCATATGGGATGCGCAAGCGGCAAGTGCCGCCACGGCCTTATCGGGCAGCAAGCCGAA
>JAYTXS010000212.1:0-4906 GCA_043742845.1 Gammaproteobacteria bacterium | reverse complement strand
ACGGCCTACAGCAGCGCCAACCAAACGAGCCCACGGCTCAATGCGGTATGGCAAGCACTGCCCGAAACGACCTTGCATGCGGGGTATTCACGCTACTTGTCGCCACCGCCATTCGAACTGGTCGGCGGCGAAACGCTTGCCAAGTTCGATAACACCACATCCCCGCCGGCATCACCGGGCGCGACTCTGCCGTTGCCAGAACGTGCGAATTACTACGACATCGGTGTGCAGCAGAAGATCACTCGTGTCTTCGCTGTCGGGGTCGATACGTATTACAAACAATCGGTCAATCTGATCGATGAGGGACAATTCGGCGCGCCCATTATTCTGACGCCATTTAATTATCGCTACGGCAGGCAGTACGGCGCGGAATTCACCGAGAATTACACCACTCGAGAATTCACCGCCTACCTGAATCTCGCGGTGCAAAACGCCAAGGGCAAGCAAATCAATTCAGCACAGTTCAACTTTGCGCCGCAAGAGCTGGCGTACATTGCCGCCAATTACATTCATTTGGATCACGAGCAGCAGAAGACCGCATCCGGAGGCGTCTCCTATCTCTGGCATGACACGCGCTTCAGCGCCGATTTCCTGCTGGGATCTGGGCTGCGTGCGGACTTGGACCTGCCGGCGGGCCAGACCACGCCTTATGGCGGTACCGGAATTCCCAACGGCGCCCACTTGCCCTACTACACCCAGGTGAATACCGGACTGACTCACCTGTTTCCGATTCCGGGTGCCGGAACGCTGACCGCACGATTCGATATCATCAATATTTTCGACCGGGAGTATGAGATTCGCGATGGCACGGGCGTTGGCGTCGGTGCGCCGCAATTCGGACCGCGGCGCGGATTCTTTGTGGGCCTGTCGAAGTCGTTGTAGCGATCAGCGCGGGCGCTGCGCCGCGATATCGACTTGAGTTCGGTCGCGCGTCGAGACCTCAATCTGCGCGCGGCCGCCATTGATCAGCGACCAGGGGAGCGGCAGGTTGTCGGCGATCGCCGTGATGACGTGATGACCCGTGGCGACCACGGGGAATACGAACCGCCCGTTGGCATCCGTCTGCACCGAGAATCGTCCGTCCAATACCACAGTGACATTGGGCGCCCCGAGTTCGCCCGCGTCGGAGCGTCCGTTGTTGTTGGCGTCGAGGAACACCGTGCCGGCGATTTCCCCGGAACCGGCGCCGGGCGCGCCTCCTAAGGGCGCGAAGTGCGAACCCGAGGCCCGTCGATAACGAATCGTCAAGAACATTCCTCGCTCCTCCACGGCGGGCACCAGAGATGCTATCGGCGGCGTCAGCGGCGATTCCACCGTCAAAGGCGTCCATGATCCGATGCGGCTGTCGTAATACGTGGCGAGAAGTTCCCAGGCCGAAGACAGCTGCCAGGTCAGCGACACGTTCGCAGAGATCCCCGGCGCTGCCTGCCCCTGAACTGAGCGAGCCCAGCGCACATTGCCTTCAACACCGACCCCTGTGGCGAATTGACCGCCGCCATAGGCCGCAAGGCTCAGCACCGTGCTGTTTTGCTGCAGGCCGTTGATCATGGCGCCGCTGATGCGTTCCACCGAGGCCGACGTGCTCAAGTGAGAACCGATGGGGGTCGCCCACGCTTGATTCAAAGTGAACGCGGTGTCCTGTCCTTCCGGCGTCTGAGCGAAATCCGCTTGTGCTCGGCCGGTGCCCGCGCCGTTGGCGTGGTCTACGAAGCCTTCCACTGACCAAGCCGTGCCGCCGTCGGAGTGGCTTGCGTTGGCAACGCCGCCGGCTCCCCAGTCGCGTGACAGCTGGTAGCGCATGTCGCTGGTAACAAAGGTGGTATTGCTGCCGAGGCCCGAGACGGAGCGCACCTCGTCGATGCCGACATCCGCCAGCAACTGCCGGGTCTGATAGTTCAGGCGGTAGTAACCGCCTTCAGCATCGTTCGAAATCAGCTGACTACCCCAGGTCATGCCGGGGTCGATGCGAAACAGACCGGCACTTTGCAGGAATCGGCCCGTCGCGATGGATGCGTCAACCCAGGCGCCGAGGGCATTCTTGCCCGCGGAGCTGCCATCGATGAGATTCATCTGCAAGTGCTCGCCGCCATCCGCCCAGGCGGCGCTCACAAGGCCGGTAGTGGAGGAGATGAGCGCTGGGCCATCGATGACCGGTCCGATGGCGAGGTTCACATCATGCGCCTCGACGATTTGTCCGCCCAACGTCCAATGCGATGAAGGCGACCACTGCGCGCCCGCGGTCGCGGTGGAGCCGTCCAGGGTGCGGAAATTCGGTACCACAATGCCATCGTAGACGCCGGGCGTGCCGCCGCCTGCGACAATCTGCAGTCCGGAAGGGCCGCGCCATTCCGTCGTAAGCCCCTGTATCGGCGCCGTCGGTAAGTAGAAACGGGCTTGCAGCCGCGCCAAGTTGATGTCCGGAGAGTTCACATCGCCCAGTGCATTGTCCGCCTGCCAATTCCCGTCGAACGGCATGCCGCGCTGCCGGAGCGTGAGTACGCCGCCTTGGCCCTGCTCGGGGCCTTTACCGGGGTCTTGATCGGAGCCACCCGCACGCAGCGAGGCATCGAGCGACCAGGCGCCGTAACTGGCTGTCTCCCACTGCGCCTTGCCGATCACGCCGCTTTCGGACACGGTGCTTTCGGAGCCGGAGCCATGCGACTTCAGTGCGCTGACCACGCCGTCGAGCTGCAGAGATTTGGCGAGTCCCTGCGTATCGCTGCTCGAACCGTCGCCGCTGGTTATGTCAGGCGTGAGCGAGCCTGCGCCGATGTAGCGATCCTGATATGCCGCGGCCTGCGCATACGCCGCGCCTGAGCATAAGAGTCCTCCCAGCCCGCACAGGCCGAGCGCCAGCCAAGGTGAGAGGTGGCGTCGGCATTTCATTCGAATTGCTGGTTGAGCTCAGTCTTCTGCTTGCCCCATTCCAACGTGCCCTTGACCGTCACCGGAAACGTGAGCGTCGGGTGATCGTCGGTCGCCGTGGAGGGAGTCAAAAAGACGTCGCGCTGCTCGTGCGGCAAGATTGGAAAATCTGAGGGCGTGAAATCATAAGAGACGCCCTTTGCATCCTTGCCGGTCAGAAATCCCGTCATGCGGCCATGGGCGCTGCCAGAGTTGTGTACGCTCAAGGTCGGTACTTGTTGCCCGTTCAGCGTCACGATCTTGGGTCCCAGTACCTCGAGCTCCGCAGCGCCGTCGCCGACAGTGAGGTAGATGATGACGCCGATGCGCCCCGTGACCGGCATGTCCAATCCCTGGCTGCGGGCGATCGACGGCTCGGCGCCTTCGACCATTACGGCGAAACGACACTCTCCGGGCGGTGCGTCCGCCGGGACGTTCACCTCGAAGCGGTAGCGCAGAGTACCGCCGCCGGGAACCACCACTTCCGGTCGTTCGATGGCTACCCAAGGGCGGCAGCTGTCCGCTTGCAATTCGTCTTGGAAGTTCACGCTGAAATCTGCGGCAAAGCTCCAGTCAGCGGTGTGCATTAGGTAGCGTGCGGGCGTAGTGGATCGATTGCTCACCTCGATGACGCTGCGCAGTGTTTTTCCCGGTGCCCCCGTCAGCTCGAAGCGCGGCGGCGACACCAGTGCTGCAAAACCTTGGGCTTGCACGGCGCCCGAGAATGTAGCGCCGAGAAGCAGCAGCACAAAAAATACTCGCGATCGCATGATTATTCCTCGTCCATTTCAAATCGGAAGGTCAGTGGGAAGGTTTTCCGGATCAGGGTTGCGTCGATGCTGAATTGGAATGTCAGCACGTCTTCCATGAAGGGCGCCGTGATGGGTCCGGAGTACACCAGCATGCGGTTTCCGGAATGCAGCTGCCCCGGCAGCAGGCGTCCTTGAGTGGTCCACGTCGCATCGACAGGGCCCGGCTGCTGCGCGGGCAGATTCAGATAGATCCGGCCGGAGCGGCGCATCCACGGCGTTACGTTGATCCTCACCCGGATGGTGGTGGTGCCGACCATGAGATTGCCGGCTGTGGAGCGCGATGGGGTGGCAGTCTTCCAGCGCAGGATTACCGTCGGTTCGACGGCCTGAGTGCCCGAGTCATCGATGGTGGTGGTCTTGGCCGCCGCTAACGCCGGCCAGATGATGCTCAATGCGCAGGCTAAAAAAAAAGTCGCTGCCCTTGGGCCGTGGATGCGCATCACGGCGAACTCAAGGTATAGAGAACTCTGCCGGTGAACGTGCCCGCTGCCGGCACGCTGTCATTCGAATAGGAGAACGCCCAGCAGCTCTCGTTCCAGGTGTTGTTGCTCATGGCGCCGACGTTCTGCACGCCGCCGTTCACGAAGGTGCCCGCCGGAAAGGGTTGCGCACCGGTATCGCCGTTGCCGCTGGTGGCCCAGCGGATTTTCGAGAACGGGATGGTCTGGCCCGCAGTGCTGGTCAACGCCACGGGCACTGTGGCTGTTACCTGCGCTGCGGCACTCGTGCTGCCGGTGGTGCGGTAGAAGCCGCCTATGTAGACCTGACCCGGCACACTGCAAAAAGTGTAGTTATCCCAGAAGCTTTGCGTGGCTGTGCTGTCGGTCGTCATGGTCTGCAAGGTGGCGTTGCCGAGGACCGCGGCCGGTACGGTCACGGACACCTTGTTGACCGTGGTGTTATTGCCCGGTGTGCCGCCACTCGAATAAATACCCGTGAAGCTGCCGACCCCGACCTGCAGGTACACCGTATTCGGTGTGCCCGCAGTCATGGAGACCGTGTATGCGTGAGCAGCGTTTGATTGCGCCCCGATCAGGACCGCGCCGATGATTACTCGGCGCAGTCCGTCCCGGCTATTACGCACACGATGGTGCGCAGGCGGCGTGGCGTCCATAGATATGCCGCGCTTGCGTCGACTACGGCATCGTCGCCGTGTAGGTCACTCGGCCGTTGTTCACGTTGACACCGCC